>JBNLCA010000592.1:0-2163 GCA_050303575.1 Paracoccaceae bacterium | reverse complement strand
TGTCCGGCAGGTCCGCCAGGCCGACGTACGAGTAGATGACTTCCGACTTGGCGCCGGGGCTGGGATAAAAGCCCGAGACCTCGATCAGCCGGCCGACCTCAAGGCCCGCCTCCTCGACCGCCTCGCGCCGACCGGCCTCCTCGGGCGTCTCGCCGGGGTCGATGCGGCCCGCAATCGCCTCGAGCGACCAGGGGTTCCGGTCGCCCCGCGCGAACGGACCGGCACGGAACTGCTCGATCAGCAGCACCCGGTCGCGCGCCGGATCGTAGGGCAGCACCGTCACCGCGTCGCCTGAGACGAAGGCGGCGCGGCCCACTGGCTCGCTCATCCGGCCGTCGAAGCGGCGGAACCGCAGGTCGGCCTCGTCCACAGAGAAGAACTTCGCATAGGGCTGCGTACGGCGTTCGACCACCACGTCCTCGGGTGCCGCCTGCCGCCGGACCTCGGCCGGAACCGCCGCCGCCGCCCGAAGGCGCGAGGCGGCGTGAACAAGGACCTGACGGTAGCGAGGCGGATCAAACCGTGGCCAGTGTTGATCGAAGTGGCTCATGATGTAGCGCGCGGCCTCGCGGACCAGATCGCCGCGCGACCGCGACCAGGCGTCGAGATCCCACGCGCCGTCGCCGACCTCGCCGCGGTAAAAGACTGCCTTTTCGCCGACATCCACCGGCTCCGGCATCAGCCCGGTCGCCCTGATGTAGAAGGGAAGCCGCTCCCAGTCGTCGCCCAGATCCTCATGGTGGATCAGCAGGCCCGCGATGTCTTCGCCATGGGACTGGATCGTCGACGCCAAAAGGCCGGTCCGGTCGACCTCGGCGGCGTGATCCTTCAGAACTGCGGGAAGGCCGTCAACCTTGCGGCCAAGCACGATTTCGCGCAGCTCCGCGTCAAGCATCGTTCCGAAAAGGAAGATCGGTCCGGGCTTCCCTTCCATCCGGGGCTCAGTTCCAGCGCACCGCCGCCCAGTTGGCGAAGGCACCCGCCAGCATGCCGCCGATGATCAGGACGATGATCGTGGTGCCCGAGCTGACGATCAGGGATCCGTATTCAACCATGATATCGAACATGCCCTCGAGCGCGTCCTGGATGCCCTGGTAGCGCCGGTCGATCGAGCGGACCAGCATTTCGCGGATCGAAAAGGCGAGCATGCCCCAGAACAGCAGCAGCAGCGACGCCCGCACCCCTGCCGCCATCGCATGGGTTGTCCCCTGCCTCAGGCCGCGGCCCATGACGGTCCAGCCGACCATGATGCCGAGAATTCCGCAGATCACCGAGAACATGCCGAAGTTGTAGCCATCGGGAAACGAGGGTTTCAGCATCTCGGCCGCGAAGAACCCGACCATCAGGAAAGCGAAGGCGCCGAAGAGCTTCGGGGCTGTGGGCATGTCAGGTCACCGGCCTTGTCACAGTAATTTGCGTCACGTCGCAGTTTCCGTGCTGAAAGGTCGCGGCGCAAGAGGCAAGATAAAAGTTCCACATGCGGCGGAACCGCTCGTCGAAACCCATGCGGGCGATCTCGTCCCACTTCTGGTTGAACGTCTCGGACCAGCGGCGCAACGTCTGGCTGTAGCTCTGGCCGAACTCGAACGAGCCCTTCAGCGCCAGTCCGGCCCGCTCGATCTCGCGCCTCAGCGCCGTGGGCGAGGGCAACATGCCGCCCGGGAAGATGTATTTCTGGATGAAGTCGACGCCGCGTTTGTAGACCTCCCAGCGGTGGTCCTGCACGGTGATGATCTGCAAGGTCGCCGCGCGGCCCGGCTTGAGATTGTTGCGCAGGGCGCTGAAATAGACCGGCCAGTATTTCTCGCCAACCGCCTCGAACATCTCGATCGAGGCAACGCCGTCGTACGTGCCGCGCTCGTCGCGGTAGTCTCGGAGCGCGATCTCGACCCGGTCGGAAAGGCCCGCCCGGGCGATCCGCTCGCGGGCATAGTCGTGCTGCGCCTGGCTGATCGTAAGGCCGGTCACCCGCAGGCCGCGCTCCTTCGCGGCATGTTCGGCGAACCCGCCCCAGCCGCAGCCGATCTCCAGCACATGATCGCCCGGCTGCACTCCCATATCGTTGATGAGATTGTCGTATTTTTCGATCTGCGCGCGTTCCAGCGGCTCCTGACCTGTCCGGAAAAGCGCCGAGGAATAGGTCATCGTCTCGTCGAGCCACAG
>JBNLCA010000591.1:0-8077 GCA_050303575.1 Paracoccaceae bacterium | reverse complement strand
CTGGAACGAGAAGCACCCGACTTTGCCGATGGTGCCGATGTTCCGGCCGTGCCATTTGGTGCCGAGCGAATGCGCCGCGTCCTCGACGACCGGCAGGTCGCGCGCGTCGGCGAGTGCCATGATCGCATCCATGTCGGACGTGTGGCCGCGCATGTGGCTGATCAGGACCGCGTCGGCGCCGTCGAGTTTCTTTTCGAAGTCGGCCAAGTCGATGCGGAAATTCTCGCCCACCTCCACCAGCACCGGCACGCAGTCGGCATGGACCACGGCGGAGGGTACGGCGGCGAAGGTGAAGGCGGGAATGAGGACGCGCGCGCCCTTCGGCAGGTCGAGCGCCTTCAGCGACAGGAACAGGGCGGCCGAGCAGGACGAGACGGCGAGCGCGTAGCGCGCGCCCAGCATCGCGGCGAAGTCCTCCTCGAGAAGGGCGACCGGCGCGCCTTCGGCGGCCGTGTAGCGGAAGAGGTCGCCCGAGAGCAGCAGCCGTTCGATTTCGGCCCGGGCGGCCTCGGGGATCGGTTCGGCGTCGTAGCAATTGGGCGGAAGGGTCGCCTGCGGAGCCTCTTCGAGCGGCATTTCGTTCGCCTTTCCTGAATGTGGCGTTCAGGAAAACCGTATATCGGCGCTTTGTGACAGGCAAGAGACGCCTGAAAAACAGGCGGTCAGACGCCGAGACGGTCGCGCATGGCGTACCAGCTCATCGCCAGAACCAGGAGCGGCGAGCGGAGCGCCGCGCCGCCCGGGAAAGCCGGGGTCGGGAGCGATGCCATCAGGTCGAACTTTTCCGCTTGTCCGGCAATGGCTTGGGCCATCGCCTTGCCGGCGAAGGTGGCGAGCGCGACGCCGTGGCCGGAGAAGCCCGAGGCGGAAAGGACGTTCGGCGCCGGCCGGGCGAAACAGGGCAGGCGGTTCATGGTGATGGCGAGCGTGCCGCCCCAGGCATGGTCGAATTTCACCTCGGCGAGGTCCGGGAAGACTTGCGCGAGCGGTTTCCGCACCGCGGCATCGATGTCGGGGAAGCGGTATCCGTAGCTCTCGCCGCCGCCAAAGAGAAGGCGGCCGTCGGGCGTGAGGCGGAAGTAATTCACCACGAACTTCGAATCCGCGACGGCGATGCCCTTCCGGATAAGCGTCTCGGCCCGCGCGCCCAGCGGCTCGGTCGCGACGATGAAGTTGTTGATCGGCATGACGCGGGCGGCGACGTGGCGGTCGAGATGGCCGAGATAGCCGTTCCCCGCCAGGATGACATGCGGCGCGTGGACCTTGCCGTGGCCGGTCGAGAGGCGCGCGGTCTTCCCGTGGTCGATCTGGTGGACCTCGCTCCGTTCGTAGATGCGGACGCCGGCGGCCTCGGCGGCGCGGGCAAGGCCGAAGGCGAAGGCGAGCGGGTGGATATGCGCCGCGCCCCAGTCGATCGAGCCGCCGTGGTAGGCGGGGCTGTCGATCACCTCGCGCATTTCTGCCGCGCTGAGGGTTTCGATCTTGTCGTAGCCGTAGTCGGTGGCGAGCTTGCCGGCGAGCGCGTGGTCGTGCGGTACGTCCTTTGCCTGCCAGTAGGCGTGGGCGACGCCGGGCGTCCAGCCTGCCGGGATGTTGTGATGGTCGATGAGATGCTTGACGAGGGCCTTCGCTTCCTCGCCGACCTGCCAGAGCTCCCGGGCGCGGGGAAGGCCGAACATCTTTTCCAGCGCATCGACTTCGAGCCGCTGGCCCGAGCCGACCTGGCCGCCGTTCCGGCCCGAGGCGCCGAAGCCGACGCGCTGGGCTTCCAGGAGCGCGACGTCGTAGCCCTGTTGCGCCAGGTGCAGCGCCGCCGAGAGGCCGGTGTAGCCGCCGCCGACGATGCAGACGTCGGCGCGCGTCTCGCCGCGCAGCTCGGGAAAGGGCGCGGGCGCCTCGGCCGTCGCGGCGTACCACGAGGGCGGGTACTGGCCGGGCCGGTCGTTGGCGTGCAGGAGGTTCATGAGGCTGACTCGGCAATTCGGAAATGCGGCACCGTCGCCCAGTTCTGCCCCGAGGCGAACGCGATGGCCGAGATCAGCATGCCGTTGCCGAGGCAGCACTCTTCGACCTCGGCCCCGAATGTGTCTCGGGCGAGCGACGCGATCGTTCGGGCGAACTCATCGCTCCAGAACGCGTCCTGCGGGATCAGGGTGCCGACTTCACGGACGGCATAGTCGACGAAGGCGTCCTCGGACGAAAGAATAGCCACCGGTCGCAGCAGCGCTCGCGCAGGCAGCGCGACGGTCGGTGTCTTCTGCACGCCCTTTGTGCCCGGCGGTGACCGGCGCAGAAAAACCGGCGGGTGGACCGGCTCAAGACCGATGTGGTCGATCGCGTAGAGGTCGTCCTCGGGGAAGGCGCGGCGGATCGCCGCCTCGGCCCGCTCAAGCGCCTCGGCCCGTATCCCGGGCGTGTCCGCCTCGATGTCCACTGCGGGAAGCTTGAGCATCATCTGCTGGCTGAAGACCGAAGGCACGCGCGCGGGCGGATCGAGCGCGAACCAGGCCGGCTCCGCGGCGATCCGGCGCGTGAGCGTATCGAATTCCGCGCGTCCGAGAACCTCGTACTCGCTGTAATCGTCGACCTTGATCGCGGGCATGTCCATTGCCGCCAGGCGCGCGGCGAGCTCAGCTTCGAAATTGAAGCCGGGCGGCTTGCCGAGGTCGAAATAGGCGACGCGCTTGCGGTCGCGCATCAGCGTCGCGGTGTAAGTCGGAAACTTCGGCGGCTCGGGCTGTTCCAAGAGCATTCCGACAAGCGGCTCGCCTGCGAGGCGTGACAGGGCCGCGGCATCCTCGATCAAGAGGAAGCGGTCTCCGTCTTCCGAGCCAATGCGGAAGAGAACGCCCCCGCCCTCGCCTTCGCTGCGGTCCAGTGCTGAGGCCAGACTGCGCCTCTTGGAGACCCGGCGGCCAAAAAGACTTCTGAGGAAGCCAGCCATCGTCAGACGTTCAGGAGCAGGTGCTCGCGCTCCCACGGGCTGATGACCTGCAGGAACTCCTTGTTCTCGAGCGCCTTCACGGCGGTGTAGATGCGGCAGAAGTCGCGGCCGAGGACCTCCTGCATCGCCTTGGCCTCGCCCAGGTTCCACAAGGCGTCGGCAAGCGTGTTCGGGATATCCTCGGGCCTTGCATAGGCATCGCCGATGAATTCGTCACGCGGCAGCTTGCCCTCCTTCAGGCCGAGATAGCCGCAGGCGAGCGAGGCAGCGATGGCGAGGTAGGGGTTCACGTCCATCCCTGCGAGGCGGTTCTCGATCCGGCGCGCGTCTGGCGGCGAGATCGGCACGCGCAGGCCGGTGGTGCGGTTGTCGCGGCCCCATTCGAGGTTGATCGGCGCGGCGAAGTCGCGGACGTAGCGGCGATAGCTGTTCACGTAAGGCGCCAGAAGCGCGATCACGTCGGTCAGGTGGTTCTGCATCCCGGCGACGAAATGGAGGAAAAGCGGGCTTTCGCTGCCATCCTCGTTCGAGAAGATGTTCTTGCCGGTCTTCTTCTCCATCACCGAATGGTGGATGTGCATGGCCGACCCGGGCTCATCCTGGATCGGTTTCGCCATGAAGGTCGCGAAACAGTCGTGGCGCAGGGCGGCCTCGCGGATCATCCGCTTGAAGTAGAAGATCTCGTCGGCGAGCTTGACCGGATCGCCGTGGCGCAGGTTCAGCTCGATCTGGCCGGCGCCGCCTTCCTGCAGGATGCCGTCGATCTCGAAGCCCTGGGCCTCGGCAAAGTCGTAGATGTCGTCGATGACCGGACCGTATTCATCGACGGCGGACATACTGTAGGCCTGCCGGGCGGCGGCGCGGCGACCGGAGCGGCCCATCGGCGGTTCGATCGGTTGGTTCGGATCGATGTTGCGGGCGACGAGGAAGAATTCCATCTCGGGCGCGACGACAGGCTCCCAGCCCTCGGCGTTGTAGAGCTGGATGACGCGCTTGAGGACGTTTCGCGGCGCGACCGGGACCGGCTGGCCCGCCTGGTCGTAGATGTCGTGAATCACCTGGAGCGTCAGGTCGGCGGTCCAGGGCGCGGCGGTCGCGGTGTCCCAGTCGGGGACGCAGACCATGTCGGGTTCGGTGAAGCTTTGCTCGCCATCGTCGGCCCAGTCGCCGGTGATCGTCTGCAGGAAGATCGAGTTCGGCAGGTAGAAGTGCTTCTGGTGCGCGAATTTCGAGGCGGGCATCGCCTTCCCCCGGGCGATGCCCGAAAGGTCCGGAACGATGCATTCCACCTCGTCGAGGCGTCGGCCGGCGAGCCATTCGCGTGCTGCCGGGGGCAGTTTCTTGATCCAGTCGGCCATCGGTTCACACCCGGGGTTTGTGGAAGAAGTCGGCGATCTGGCGGGCAAGCCGCGCGTCGTCGACGGGAATGGTGGCAAGCCGCTTCTGCGCGTCGTCGAGGAGCGGGCCCGGCACGACGCCGCGGCCGCGTGTCTCGATCAGGTCGGCGACGAAGGGGCTGGAAAACTCGGGATGCGCCTGCACGGTGAAGGCGCGGTCGTCGTAGGCGAGCGCCGCGTACTGGCAGAAGGGCGATGTGGCGATCACTTCGGCGTCGTTCGGCAGTTCGGTCACCTGGTCCTGATGCCAGGCGTTGAGCGTGACATGCTCGCCGCCGAAATCGTAGTCGGTCGGGCCGACCGACCAGCCGCCCTGGAACTTCTCGACCTTGCCGCCGAGCGCCTGGGCGATGATCTGGTGGCCGAAGCAGATGCCGACCATCGGGACCTTGGCGGCGTAGGCCTTGCGGATGAACTCTTCCAGTGGCCGGATGAACGGGTGGTCCTCGTAGGCGCCGTGGCGCGAGCCGGTGAGAAGCCAGCCTTCGCAGTCGTGGACGTCCTTGGGAAACTGCATGTCGACGACGGCGTAGCTTTTGAACGTCAGGCCCTGATCATGCAGGAGCCGCGCGAAGAACGCGTCATAGTCGCCGGTGCGCCCGATAAGCGCGTCGGGCGCATGGCCGGTCTGCAGGATGCCGATCTGCATGGAATGCTCGTTGGTGTTTTGGCGAGGGTATAGAAGGGCCTGTGGGCGGGCAAGGGGCCACACCCGCCCGTCAGTGGCCCTCGACCCAGCCGTAGACCTGATCGAAGCGTCCGGCCTTGAGGTGTTCTGGTTTCAGGTAGACGAGCAGGATACCCGCGTCGCCCCACATCCACCCCATTGCCGGGTCAGACTCCAACATGAAGATCAGCGGATCGTCGTCCTCGGTCGCCCCCTCCTGAAGCGAGCGGCGACGGCCACCGATCCGGTGCGGACATTCGTATATGTGACGCAGTTTGGGCTCGAGCTTTGCCAGAAGCTCTGGCGGGATCAGGGCGCGGGATGCCGCGTCACGGGTGTAGAGATCGAGCAGGTCCTCGCGCACGGCCATTTTGAAAGATGCCCAACGATTCTCGATCACCCTGTTCCGGCGCGTCCGGTAGACAGTCTTGAGATATCTTTCCCTGGCCCAGTAGTCGACGGGCTGGTCCTGCGTCAGCATATCGATCCTGGCCCAGTCCTCGACGCCGATCGGCTCGTCGAGGTTGCGCGCAAGGATGTTCGATCGCGCCTCATGCATTGCGGCCAACTGCTTTTCAACAGCGGTGAGATAGGCATTCGCTGCGCGGACAATCTCGGCCGCAAGGTCGGCTTCCGCGGTCGGGCCAGCGAATGGCGCGATGTCGGCGAGCAGCTGGTCGAGCCTGAGAATTGAACTTCGATTGCCGGATATTGTCATGTCGACGCGACTCCGCTCCGAGTCCGTCGCGTCCGGTGAAAGGTTACGCAGTTCGTCTTCGCTCTGTGCCAGTTTGGTCGCGTCCTCCGCACGCTTTGCCGAGATTGTTTCACGCGCGGTTTCGAGCCAGCCATCGCCCCAGCCAGGGTCTCCGGCAAGTCCTTCTCTTGCGACGAACTTGCTTCTTACTTCTTGGCGATCTAGACCCCGGAGAGTTCCGTCCAAGTAGTACAGCACGCCGCGCCAGGTGAGGGGTCGCGTGCCGCCAGCGATTTTTGCCTCGGCAAGCCAGATGAGGTCTTCCGCGTCTTCGGGCGCGCCATAAAGTTCGGCGCCCTTTATGTCCGGGGGTTCGACGAGGGGCTCGTCGTCGGGTATCTGCTCGACCACCAGATCCACCGGCCAGCGGCGCCACATCTTGGGAACGCCCTCGCGGATGACGTGCCTGTCATAGTCGATGTAGTCCGACATCGTGTGCCGGACCGTGGGCATGTCGCCGGGCGGCTCGCGCTCGGGGCCGAGGCGCTTGACATGCAGGACTCGGAGAATCCCGTTGTTGTTGAACTTCTTCGTCTCGGCAAAGAGCAGCAGCCACCCTTTGTGCGGGCCAGCTCCGTGCCAGATGCCTTTCGGCAGGTCGGCGCAGGCAATCTGCGCGAGGAAGTGAAGGGGCGTCGGGCTGCCGTCGGTGCTGTAGGGCCAGGGGATGTCCTGGGGCATCTGCGGCAGGCCGCCGAGCCAAGATCGCGCCGGCTTGTCGAAGCGGACCGGCACCTGCCGCTTCAGGATCACGGCAGCGTTGGACTGGGCTTTCCTGGTGAAGAACATTCGGTGAGAATCCTCGCAGCAAAGGGTTCGGAGGCCATGGAAAGACAGATTGATCCGGGCACCTTCTGTCAAGCGCCGAGCGGCCCCGGGCGGCGTTCCTCCGATAGGAGCACGTTCGCCTCGACCTGGCCGACGCCGGGAAGTGTCATGATCCGGCGGCGCAGGACCCGCTCGAAGTCGGGCAGGTCGCGGGCGACGACGCGCAGGCGGTAGTCGTAAAGGCCAAGGACATGCTGGACGGTCTGGACCTCGGGGATTGCCGAGACGGCGCGTTCGAAGTCTTCCAGGCTGACGCGGCCCTTTGCCGCCAGTTTCACGCCCAGGAAGACGGTCACGGTGAAGCCCAGCGCGTCCTTGTTGAGAACGAGTCGCCGGCCGGCGAGGATGCCGGCTTCCTCAAGGCGCCTGATCCGGCGCCAGGTGGCGGGCTGCGAGAGGCCGAGGCGGCGGCCGAGCGCGCCGGCGGACTGGGTCGCGTCCTCGGCCAGGGCGCGGATGATCTGGCGGTCGGTGGCGTCGAGATCCGTCGCCGGGGCACTCATAGCGGCAGGCTTTCGTCGCGCTTGATCGTGGCCACGTGCATAAGCGCCTCGATGTCGGCGATGTGGGGCAGGGTCAGGATGCGGGCGCGGTAGATTTCCTGGTAGTGGGCCATGTCGCGGGCGATGACGTTCAGCCGCACGTCGACGCGGCCGAGGAAGGTCTGGATCTCGATCACCTCGGGCACCAGCCGCGCGGCGGCGAGGAACTCGTCGAAGGCGCGGGGGTCGGTCTTGTCGAGCGTGAAGCGCAAGCTGACCTCGACCGCCCAGCCGAGCGCCGGCCAGTTGATCCGCGCTTCCTCGCCCACGATGACGCCGCGTTCGCGCAGCTTGTCCAGCCGCCGCCAGGCGGTGGCGGCGGTCACCCCTGCCCGCGCGGCAAGCTCGGCGGGTTTCGCACCGGGGTCGGCCTGGTAGTGGCGGAGGAGCCGCCGGTCCGTGTCGTCGAGCATGGGTTTTTGACATATGGCCAAGACAGCGAATGAACTTTCGCAGATATGGCAAAGAACGTCAAATTTTGAACGGGAGATCGCCCGGATATCCCTATGGTCGCCTCAAAACCAACGGAGGACGCCCGATGCGGGTCTATTACGATCGCGACTGCGACATCAATCTGATCAAGGACAAGAACGTGGCCATCCTGGGCTACGGCAGCCAGGGCCATGCCCACGCGCTGAACCTGCGCGACTCGGGCGCCAAGAACGTCGTCGTGGCGCTGCGCCCCGGCTCGCCCTCGGCGGCGAAGGCGGAAGGCGAGGGGCTGAAGGTCATGGAGATCGCCGAGGCGGCGAAATGGGCCGACCTCATCATGTTCACCATGCCCGACGAGCTGCAGGCCGAGACCTACAACAAGTACGTCAAGGACAACATCCGCGACGGCGCCGCCATCGCCTTCGCACACGGGCTGAACGTCCATTTCGGCCTGATCGAGGCGAAGCCGACCGTCGACGTCATCATGATGGCGCCGAAGGGCCCGGGCCA
>JBNLCA010000590.1:0-4721 GCA_050303575.1 Paracoccaceae bacterium | reverse complement strand
TTCCCCTTCTTCCTGGCACAGAGTGCCCCGAGGGGCCGGGGGGCAAGGCCCCCCGGCGGGTCGGGCCGGCAGCGCCGGCCCGGAATTCAGCCCTTGGACACGCCCTTCAGTTCCAGCAGGAACGAGGGTTGCAGCGTGAAGTCCTCGACCGCCGCCGTCGCCACCGCGTTCTGCTTCCAGTTGGCGACGAAGAGCCAAGGCGCATCGTCCTGCACGATCACCTGCATCTGCTTGTACAGACCGGCCCGCTCGTCGAGCGACGTCGAAACCCGCGCCTTTGAGAGAAGCTCGTCCACCTCGGGGTTGGAATAGTAGCCCGAGTTGAAGCCGCCCTTGTCGGGCCAGGCCTCGGTCCGAAGCGCCAGGAACGGCAGCGTGTCGGGGTCGTTCGTCATCCAGGCCATCTCGGCCATGTCGGCCTTGCCCTCGAGGCCCGGGTTCACCTCGCCGAGGAACGTGTTCCACTCGTAGGTCTCGATCGTGACGTCGAAACCCACTGCGGCGAGGTCAGCCTGGATCGCGGTGCCCATCGCGACGGGATCGAGCATGCCCGAGCCGCCCTCGGTGACGTAGAAGGTGACTTTCGGATTCGGCTGTCCGGCCTCGGCGAGAAGCGCCTTCGCCTTCTCGGGGTCATACGGGTAGGGCTGGAGCGCGTCGTTGTAGGCCCACGAGAAGGCCGGCGGCGTCGGCCCGGCGGCGACCTCGGCGGTGCCTTCCAGCACCTGGTTCACCAGCGCCTCCTTGTTGACCGCATAGTTCGCGGCCTGACGGACCTTCTTGTCGGCGAAGGGTCCGGACTTGCAGTTCAGGATCAGGAACCACAGGTGCGGGCCGGCGGTCTCGACGATCTTGTACTGATCGTTCTGGAACTGGCTCAGCGCGACGGGCGGCACTTCGACCATGATGTCGAGCCCGCCGGACAGCATCTCGGCGGTCCGCGTGTTGGCATCGGTGATCGGGCGGAAGACGATCGCCTGAAGCGGCGGCGCGCCGTCCCAGTAGCTTTCGTTCTTCTCGACCGCGACCAGCTCGTTCGACCGCCACTCGGCGAACCTGAAGGGCCCCGTGCCCGAGGGGTTGCGGCCGAAGTCGGCGCCGTTCGCCTCGACCGCGGCAGGCGAGACGATGTAGCCCGTGGGCGTCGCGAGGTTGGTCAGGAACGGCGCGAAGGGCTCGGACAGCGTGAAGACCACCGTCGAGGCGTCCGGCGCCTCGGTGGACGTGATCGAAGAGAAGAAGAAGGCCAGCGGGAAGGGACCGGTGTCGTGGTAGGGGTGATCCTCGTTCAGCATCCGGTCGAAGTTGAACTTCACCGCCGCAGCATCGAGCGGCGTGCCGTCGTGGAAGGTCACGCCCTGGCGCAGCTTGAACGTGTAGGTCAGGCCGTCCTCGGAAATCTCCCAGCTTTCGGCCAGCGCCGGCTCGGGCGTCAGCGTGCCGTCCTTGAAGCGGACGAGCCCGTCGTAGAGGTTGGCGAGGATGCGGAAATCGTTGGCCGCCGTCACCGCATGCGGGTCGAGCGCCTTCGGCTCGGCGATCTGCCCGACGATCAGGACGCCCGGCGGCGTGTCGGCCGCGACCCTGACGCCAAGACCCGCGGTCAGGAGCGTCGCACCCGACGCCATCATCAGCGCGCGCCGCGACAAGTGGAACTTCGTCATCGGAATTCTCCCTTGTTGGTCTTTCGGTTTTCTTTTGGGGTAATTTATCATGAAAATTTGAGTTTGACAGGATGATCTTCCCGCGCGAGATAGAGACCCTGCTCCGAAGGCTAAAACGCCGCAAAATTAGGCCCGTCTGCCAATGACTTTCTCACTTCTCGTCCGAGATCCGGCTACCGGCGCCCTTGGCGGCGCCGCCGCGACCGGCTCGCTTTGCGTGGGCGGATGGGTCCTGCGGGGGCGCCTGGGAGCGGGCATGTCGGCCAGTCAGGGCGCCGCCCCCTCGACCCCGTGGGGCGAAGGCGTGCTCGACCGGATGGCGGCGGGCGAGGCGGCCGAGGCGGCGCTGTCCGCCCTCGTGGAGCCCGACACGGGCCGCGCGTGGCGGCAGCTCTCGTGCCTCGACACCGAGGGCCGGACCGCCGCCCATTCGGGCGAGGAGAACGGCGCGTTCCGGGGCCATCTGTGCCAGCCGGATGCCGTCGCGGCGGGCAACATCCTCGCCTCGCCAGGCACGCTCGAAGTGCTCGTCGGCACCTGGCGCGACACGCCGGGGCCGATGTCCGCGCGCCTCCTCGCGGCGCTGAATGCCACGCAGGCCGCGGGCGGTGACCGGCGCGGACTCCAGTCCGCAGCGCTTCTGGTCCTGGACCCGGAGCGCCCGCCCCTGACGCTGCGGGTGGACCTTGCCGACGAGCCCCTGACCGCGCTTGCCGAACTGCACGAACGGGCGACCACCGGGCCCTATGCCGAATGGACCCGCGCCGTTCCGACACCCGCCGACCCGATGCGTGCGGACGGGGCGATCATCCGCGCCGGCGCGGGCAGCGAACCGCAGAAATGAAGACGCCCGCCGGAGCGGGCGCAGGAGCTTCGGAACCTTCACGGTCCAGGGATGCCGGCACCCCAAAATCGAAACGACGGGACCGCGATGCCGACCCCGCCGTTCCGTAACCGTTCCCGGAACGGGTCAGTCCGTGCCCCAGCTGATCGTGACCTTGCCGCCCTCGAGGTTGGTCAGGTTGATGACGTGGCTGCCCTTGTGCTCCATCGCGCCCAGGAACCCGGCGGCCTGGAAGTGGAACGTGTAGGCGGCGGCATTGACGTTGGTGCAGGCGGTGCTGCCGGCGGCGGCGCGCTTGAACGGATAGTTCTCGACCGAGAACTGCTTGTCCCAGCCGCGGCTGTTGTAGAGGCAGACCTCGACCTGGTCGGCGTAGGCGCCGCCCGAACGCTGGACCGAGACCGGATGCGACTGGCCGCCGAGGCTGAGCGAGTTCTGGACGTAGATCGGCTTCTCGCCGGCCGGCGGCTGGTCGATCAGGTCCTCGACCTCGATGCAGCCCGAGAGCGTGGCCACGGTGGCGGCAAGGGCAAGGGACGTGACGAGCGTTTTCATTGGATCATCCTTTCAATGACTGTCTTCGTCCTTGCAGATGACCCGGTTTGGGGGCGTCGCGGTATGGGGTAGATACCCCATTTCCGCAGCTGCTTAAGCCATTGGAACTGTGATATAAAACGACGTTCCACCACCAGGGGTGGAACGCGCGGAAAAGCCCAGCCCCTGCGCGGCGCAGAGGCTGCGGACGATGCTGAGCCCCAGCCCCGATCCGGGGCTTTCCGCGCGCTTCTCGCCGGCGGCGAACATCCGGTCCAGGTCCTCCGGCGTCATCCCCTGGCCGTCGTCGTGGACCTCGACCCGGAGGTGTTCGCCGCGCCTGCGGCAGCCGATCAGGATGCCTTCCGGATTGCCGTGAGTGATCGCGTTCGAGACGAGGTTGCTCAGGATCCGCGTCAGCGCGACCGGGTCGGCGAAGACCTCGGCGCTGCTCGCCACCGAGCGCAGCCGGATGCCGCGTTCCTGCGCGTCGCGGGTGAACATCCGCTCGACATTGCCGATGACGACCATGACGGGGAAGGCCTCGGCCGTCTCCTCGACACCGGGCTGCGAGCCCGTCTCGTGCCCGCGCGCCTCGCGCCGGGCCAGCCCTTCGAGGAACGCGAAGGCCGCGCGCACGCGGTCGGCCTCGTCGTCGGCCTCGGCCTCGAGCCGGCCGAACCCGGCACGCAGCGCGGCCAGCGGCTGCATCAGGTCGTGCCCGAGCGCGGCCAGCTCGCGCTTGCGGCTCTGCGCCTCGCGGTGGGCCCGGTCGAAGCGGCGGCGGCTGGCCGCGAGCGCCTCGCCCAGCCTGAGCTGTTCGCGCGCCGCGGCGACCTGGGCGCCCAGCGCGGTGTCACGCTCGACCCTCAGCCGAAAGACGCGAAGCGAGATGGCGATGGCGAAGAGCGCCGCCTCGACGAGGAAGCAGCCGTGGACGATGGCGCGCGCGGTCTCGATCGGAAGGGTGCCCGGCATGGTCTTGGTGATGCCGTCGGTGATGCCGGCCGCAAGAACGATCACCGCACCAAGAAGCACGGGCACGGCGCCGGGCAGGTCGCGCCGCAGGGCCCGGACCGCCGCGATCACCTGGATCGAGATCGCGGCCAGGGAGAGGAGCATGGCGACGGCGACCGACGCGGGATGAAAGACCAGCACCAGGACCGGCAGATTCAGGAGCGCGATCGCCGCAACGATCAGGATCGCGCGGTCGAGCCTGGGAAAGCTCTCGCGGGTCTGGAAGAGCTGGCGGCAGAAGAAGAGCAGCGTCAGTGGCAGAAGCTGAAGGACCCCGTAGGCGACGGCGGTTTCCAGCTTCGCCGGCACGATGCCGCGGAACAGGCCCCATGAGATCGCGAGATTGAGGAAGGCATTCGTCTGGTAGGCCGCGAAGCCGAGCGCCAGCGGCCAGCCGATGACCCGGCCGAAAAGCAACGCCATCAGGATCAGACCAACCCACAGCCCGTTCGCCGCCCAGATCAGGATGCTGCGCCGGGGCAGCGTCTGGAAATGGTTCTCAAGTGTGGTGAACGAGATCGGAGCGTACTGGGCGAGGCCGCTCACCGAGAGGAGGATATCGGCCGTCTCGCCCGGCTCCATCGCGAACGGGCCGGCAATGTAGAAGCCCGGCACCACGCCCGCACACTGGCCTTCGGAGCAGGCGAACACCTCCTTGATGC
>JBNLCA010000589.1:0-3201 GCA_050303575.1 Paracoccaceae bacterium | reverse complement strand
GATGCCGCTCGCTTGGGTGAAATCCATTGCCGACCCGGCGGGCGACCTGAACCATCCCATGAAGGGCCCGCTGCAAAGCCTGCGCGACGGCCCCGCCGGCCCGCACAGGGCGGCGATCGCACTCACCAAGGCGGCGCGTCTGCTTCCGGCCGTGGTCGGCGTCGATATCGATGACCCGGCGGGCTTCGCGACGGCGCACGACCTGACGCTGGTCCACGGCGCCGCGCTTGTTGATCCGGCGATGAGCCCGCTTCACCGCGTCATAAGCGCCGCCGTCCCGCTGGCCGTCTCGGCAACAAGCCGCCTTCATGTCTTCCGGCCCGACGACGGGGGAGAGGAGCACTATGCCGTCGAGATCGGCCACCCACCCCGAGGCGAGCCGGTACTTTCGCGGCTGCATTCGGCCTGTTTCACCGGCGACCTTCTTGGTAGCCTCAAGTGCGATTGCGGCGCGCAGCTTCAGGCGGCGCTGCGCCAGATGGGCGACGAGGGCGCTGGCGTGCTGCTTTACCTCAACCAGGAGGGACGCGGGATCGGGCTGGCGAACAAGATGCGGGCCTATGCCCTGCAGGACCAGGGCTTCGACACGGTCGAGGCCAACCACCGGCTTGGCTTCGAGGACGACGAACGCGACTTTCGCATCGGCGCGGCGATCCTGAAGGAGATGGGCTTCTCCGCCGTGCGCCTGATGACCAACAACCCGGCCAAGGTCCGGATGATGGAGGCGCACGGGATTGCGGTCGCCGAGCGTGTGCCGCTCAAGGTCGGCGAGACCCGCCACAACGCGCATTACCTGGCGACCAAGGCGAAGAAGTCGGGGCACCTGCTTTAGCGGCGGGCGTCGGTTCGAGGCCTGCCCGGATGAAGTTCCGTGAACAGGCCTCCTCAGGCAGAAACCGACCTTCGTCGTGGCGGCGTGACTGGAGGTCCCTATTCGCGCGCCTCGATGTGCACCTCGCAGCTGTCGCCGGTATCGACCCCTGCCTTCCGGCACTGGAACTCGGTCAGGTTGAAGAAGAAAGCGTCCGACCCCTTGCCCCACGGGCGGATCGTCCGCGTAAAGCCAGGTGATCCGTTCAGCGTGACCGTCGCCGTGAAGGCCTCCGAGCGCCCCTCGACATGCGCCGGCTTCACCACGATGTAGCGCGGCAGGAAGGTCTCCTTGCGCAGGACTTTCGCGGTGAAGGTGATCGTCCCGTCGCTCATCCCGCCAGTCTCGGTCGGACATGACGCCCCGGTCAACCCGGTGGAGCCGCTGCCCGCGTTGGGCTATGCCTGCCCCATGACGCCCCATGACCTCATCGTCACACCCTGGTTCGTCCGCTTCCTTGGCCGCACCTTCCCTGCCGCCATCGGCCGGGGCGGCATCACGACGGACAAGCGCGAGGGCGACGGCGCCACACCGGCGGGCATCCACCGCATCGTCGGCTGCCTCTGGCGGCCCGACCGCCTGCCCCGCCCGGCGCCCTGGGCCTCACCCATCGGGCCGCGCGACCTCTGGTCCGAGGATCCCGAGGATCCCGACTACAACCACCTCGTCCGCGCCCCGCACGGACGGTCGACCGAACTCCTCCGCCGCGCCGACCCGCTCTACGACATCGTCCTCGTCACCGACTGGAACTGGCCCGATGCCGCGCCCGGCAGGGGCTCGGCGATCTTCCTACACCAGTGGCGCAAACCCCGCCATCCCACGGCCGGTTGCGTCGCCTTTCGCCGCAACCACCTGGTCTGGATCGCCGCCCGCGCGGCCCCCGGCACCCGCATCATCGTGCGACCGTCAGACTGATCGCCCTGCCTCTTTTGGTTCCAAATATTCTCGGGGGAGAATTTGGCCGCAGGCCAAAGAGGGGGCAGACAGCCCCCTGCCGAGCGAAGCGAGGCTACTGAAAGCCGCCCGCCGCCTACGCCGGCTCGTAGGCCCTTTCCCCGAAAATGGCCGACCCGACGCGGACATGGGTCGCGCCCTGGGCAATGGCCCGCTCGAAATCGTCACTCATCCCCATCGAGAGACCGGAAAGCCCGTTTCGCGCCGCGATCTTCGCCAGGAGTGCGAAGTGGAGCGCCGGCTCCTCGTCCACCGGCGGAATGCACATCAGCCCGACGACCGGCAGGTCGAGCCCCCGGCACTCGGCGATGAACCCGTCCGCCGCGCCGGGCGCGACGCCGGCTTTCTGCTCCTCCTCGCCGGTATTCACCTGGATGAAGAGGTTGGGGCACGCACCCAGCTCCTGTGCCAGCCGCGCCAGAGTCGTCGCCAGCTTCGGCCGGTCCAGCGAATGGATGGCCTCGAATAGCCCCATCGCCTGCCGCGCCTTGTTGGTCTGCAAGGGACCGATCAGGTGCACCTCGGTGCCGGCAAATCGCTCGCGGAACGCGAGCCATTTGCCCGCCGCCTCCTGCACCTTGTTCTCGCCAAACAGCCGGTGGCCCGCCTCGAGCACGGCCTCGACCCGGTCGAGCGGCTGCACTTTCGACACCGCAACCAGCTTCACCGAGCCCGCCGCCCGCCCGGCCGCCGTCTCGGCCGCCGCGATCCGTTCCCTGATGTCCGCCAGTCCCATGCGCTCCTCCGGCTTTCAGGAGTGCAAAAAGAAAAGAGCGGGCGCAAGGCCCGCTCTTCTCAGTTCACTGTTCCTGTCGATCAGAACGACATCGCCATGCCGAGCGACCAGGTGCTCAGGTCACCGGGGACGAAGTTGGTCGAGCTGCTGCCGTAGCCGAGGTGGGCCGAAAGGCCGCCACCGAAGTCGTAGGCGGCGGCGAGGCCGTAGCCGTCAGCTTCGAGGCCGAAGTTGGTGTCCCACACGCCATAGTTGGCGCCGACCGAGATCGGGCCGGACGAGTAGCCAACGCTGATGGCGGTGTGGTCGCCATCGACATTCACGGGGTTGAGCGAGTAGGACGAGTACGAGATGCCGGCCACGAAGCCGCCGCCGAAGGCAGCGTCGGCGCTGACAGCCCAGATTTCCAGGTCGTCGAGGCTGAAGGCGCCGCCGAAGTCGGTGGTCGAGAAACCGGCACCGAGGTTCACCGTGGTGCCGCCCATGTCCATCGTGTACTTGCCGCCAACGGCGATGGTGCCGTCAAGCGCGCCCACCGGCACGACGCCGCCGGGACCGGCAAATTGCTCGTACGACACCGAGAAACCCCAGTTGCCCGCTTCGTAGTCGTAGCGCAGGCGCTGGTCATCCGAGTCGATAG
>JBNLCA010000588.1:0-3028 GCA_050303575.1 Paracoccaceae bacterium | reverse complement strand
CTGCTCCTCGGCCTGAAGCTCGAGGAGCAGCTTGAGGATCCCGTCCGCGACCAGCGGATCGAGCGCGCTCGTCACCTCGTCGCAGATGATGAGCTTGGGATTCGCCGCAAGCGCCCGGGCGATGCAGACACGCTGTTTCTGGCCGCCCGACAGCTCGGCCGGGTAGCGGTCGGCGAAGCCCTGGCCCATCTCGATCTGGTCAAGAAGTTCGGAAACGCGCTTGTCGCGTTCGCGGCCCTTCAGTCCGAAATAGAACTCGAGCGGCCGGCCGATGATCGTGCCGACCGTCTGGCGCGGGTTCATCGCCACGTCGGCCATCTGGTAGATCATCTGGAGCTCGCGCAGATCGTCGCGCGAGCGGGTCTTCATGACGGGCTTCAGCTCCCGGCCCGCGAAGGTGATCGTGCCCTCGCGCGGCGGCAGAAGGCCGGTGATCGCGCGGGCCAGCGTCGACTTGCCCGATCCCGATTCGCCGACGATGGCCAGCGTCTGGCCCGGCGCGACGTCCACGGTGACGTTCTTCAGGACGTCGAAGGTCGTGCCGGAATAGCGCGCGGTGACGCCTTCGACCTTCAGAACCGGTTCGGCCACGGGCTTTTCGGCATGGTCGATACCGCGCACGGAGACCAGCGCCCTGGTATAGTCTTCGCGCGGCGCGTTGATGATCTGGTCCGTCGGCCCGTGCTCGACCATCTGGCCCTGGCGCAGCACAAGGATCTCGTCGGCCACCTGCGCGACCACGGCAAGGTCATGGGTAATGTAGAGCGCGCCGACACCGGTGTCGGCGATCGCTTCCTTGATCGCCGCCAGAACGTCGATCTGCGTCGTAACGTCGAGCGCCGTCGTCGGCTCGTCGAAGACGACGAGGTCGGGCTTCGGGCACAGCGCCATCGCCGTCATCACGCGCTGAAGCTGACCGCCCGAGACCTGGTGCGGATAGCGACGGCCGATCGTCTCGGGCGAGGGCAGGCCGAGCTTGCCGAAGAGCTCGACCGCACGGGCCTCGGCCTCGGCCCGGCCCATGACATTGTGGGCGAGAGAGGTCTCGATCACCTGGTCCATCAGCTGCTTGGCCGGGTTGAATGCGGCGGCGGCCGATTGCGCGACGTAGGTGACCTCCTTGCCCCTGAGGCCGCGCAGGCCGGCGGGCCCGACCTTTAGGATGTCGCGGCCGTTCAGGAAGACTTCACCACCGGTCAGGCGTACACCACCGCGGCCATAGGCCATGGCGGAAAGGCCGATCGTGGACTTGCCCGCGCCGCTTTCGCCGATGAGGCCGAGAACCTTGCCCTTTTCCAGCGCGACCGAGACGCCTTCGACCAGCGTCACGTCCCGCGGCGGCTCGCCCGGCGGGTACGAGGTCGCCTCGATCTTCAGGTTCCGGATGTCGAGAAGCGTGTCAGCCACCGCGACCCCCTTTCAGGCTGGAGGTGCGGTTCAGGATCCAGTCGGCGACCAGGTTCACCGAGATCGCCAGCGTGGCGATGGCGAAGGCCGGGATAAGCGCGGCGGGGATGCCGTAGACGATGCCCTCCTTGTTCTCCTTCACGATACCGCCCCAGTCGGCGAGTGGCGGCTGCACGCCGAGGCCGAGGAACGACAGCGTCGAGATGAAGAGGACCATGAAGATGAACCGCAGGCCCATCTCGGCGACGAGCGGCGAGAGGGCGTTCGGCAGGATCTCGCGGAAGATGATCCAGCCCTGCCCCTCGCCGCGCAGGCGCGCCGCCTCGACATAGTCCATCACGGTGATGTCGACCGCGACGGCGCGCGACAGGCGATAGACGCGGGTGGCGTCGAGAAGGCCCATGACGACGATCAGGGTCGGCATGTTGACCGGCATGACCGAAAGGATGACGAGGGCCGAGATCAGCGACGGGATCGACATCACGAGGTCGACCAGGCGGCTGAGGAACTGGTCGACCCAGCCGCCGCTGACCGCAGCGAGGAAGCCGAGGATCGCACCGGTCGTGAAGGACAGCGCGGTCGCGGCCGCGGCGACGAAGATGGTGATCTGGCCACCGTAGATCATCCGGGACAGAAGATCGCGGCCGATCGAATCGGTGCCGAGCCAGTGGGTCGACGACCATTCCTCCCAGCTGTCGCCGACGACTTCGGCCATTCCGTAGGGCGCGATCCAGGGCGCGAAAAGCGCGCCGAGGAAGTAGAGCGCGGTGAAGAAGAGGCCGATCAGCGCGGCGGGCGGGATACGGGTCATTTCGGGTGCCTCAGCCGCGGGTTGGCGAGGATCGAGATCACGTCCGCCGTCAGGTTGAGACCAATATAGATCGCCGCGAAGACAAGGCCGCAGGCCTGCACCACCGGCACGTCGCGCTTGGCGACATGGTCGACGAGATACTGGCCCATGCCGGGATAGACGAAGACCACCTCGACGACGACGACGCCGACGACGAGGTAGGCGAGGTTCAGCATCACCACGTTGACGACAGGCGCCACCGCGTTCGGAAAGGCGTGGCGCGCGATGATCTTGAAGGGGCGCAGGCCCTTCAGCTCGGCGGTCTCGATGTAGGCCGACTGCATGACGTTCAGAATGGCGGCGCGGGTCATCCGCATCATGTGGCCAAGGACCACAAGCACCAGCACCAGGACCGGCAGCGAGATCGCGTAGAGCTTCTCGCCCAGAGACATGCCGTCATAGACGGTGGCGAGCGTCGGGAAGAGGCGGAACTTCACGCTGAGGATGTAGATGGCGATATAGCCCAGCAGGAATTCGGGCACCGACACGGTGGCGAGCGTCACCGACGAGATCAGCTTGTCGGGCCAGCGGTCACGGTAGCGGACCGCGATGAGGCCGAGCGTGATCGCCAGCGGCACCGCGACGACCGCCGCCCAGAAGGCAAGGAAGAGCGTGTTGCCGAGCCGCTTTCCCATCGCCGAGGCGATATCCTGCCCGTTCGAAAGGGCGGTGCCGAGATCACCGTGGAGGACGCCCCAGAGCCAGTTGAAATAGCGTATGTGCGGCGGATCGTTGAGGCCAAGTTCGGCCCGCAGGTTTGCAAGCGTGGTC
>JBNLCA010000587.1:0-2514 GCA_050303575.1 Paracoccaceae bacterium | reverse complement strand
GCGATGGCGATGCGGATGGCCTCGTCGCGGACCTCGCGGACGGCTGCCGCCTCGGCCGAGGCGATCTGCTCGTCGGCGGCCTTGAGCCGGCGCTCGAGCGACTTGGCCAGATCGGCCTTCGCCTGCTCGGCGGCCAGCATCGCCTCTTCGCGCGCGTGCTTGACGATCCGCTCGGACTGTTCGCTCGCCTCGCGGGCCTTGCGCTCGTAGGAGGCCAGGAGCTTCTGCGCTTCCTCGCGCAGCGCACGGGCCTCGTCGAGCTCGGCCCGGATCCCGGCGGCGCGCTTGTCGAGCATCGTGCCCAGCGTCGTGGGGACCTTGAGGTAGAAGATCACCGCGAGGAACAGGATGAAGGCGATCGCCACGACGAAGTTGGTGTTGCGGAGCGAGAAGAACGGTCCCGACGCCGCAAGCGCGGGGGACGCGGCGACCAGAAGGGCGAGGGTGAGGAGATGTCTCATGGCGCTCACTTCTTCAGCCGGGCGTTGACTTCTTCGGTGACCGCGGCGGGGGCGATGCCCACGCCCAGCGCGCCGACCACGTCCTGGGCGACATCACGGGCGACTTCGGCGACCGACGAGGCGGCTTCGGCGCGGATCTCGGCGATGCGCTTTTCCGATTCCGCGGTGCGGGCGGCGATCTCGGCGTCCGCCCTCTCGATGGCGACGTCGAGGTCCTTCTGGATCTCGGCCTTGGTCTCGGCGACGATCTTCTGGCCCTCGGCGCGGGCATCGGCCAGCGCCTTGTCGTAGGCGGCCTCGGCCTCCTGCGCCTTGAGCTTCAGCTCTTCGGCGGCGGCAATGTCGTTGGTGATCTGGCCGCGGCGTTCGGCCAGGACCGAGCCGATGCGCGGCAGCGCCACGCGCGACAGGATCAGGTAGAGAACGACAAGCGTGATCGCGAGCCAGAACCACTGGTTCAGGTACGTGCTGAAATCGAGCTGCGGCATGCCGACAGCTTCGGCGCCGTGACCGGCGGCCTCGGCGGCGTGGCCCGCGGCTTCGTGAACTTCGTCTTGCTCCACGGCGTCCTCCTTGAACCCTCAGGGAACCCGGGCCGGCACTGGCGCCGACCCGGCCGCAAGGATGGTCCGGCTCAGACGGCGAACATCAGCAGAAGCGCGACGAGGAACGAGAAGATCCCGAGCGCTTCGGAGAAGGCGATACCGATGAACATTGTCGCGGTCTGGCTGGCCGCGGCCGACGGGTTGCGCAGCGCGCCCGAGATGTAGTTGCCGACGACGTGGCCCACACCGACGGCGGCGCCGCCCATGCCGGTGCACGCCAGGCCCGCGCCGATATAGGCGCCCATTTGAACGATATCGCCTTCCATGTTCGATGCTCCTTGCGTTGGAAGTTCGGTGATGTCGGGTACGTCAGTGCCCCGGATGCAGCGCATCCTTGAGGTAGACGCAGGTGAGGATTGCGAAAACGTAGGCCTGGATGAACGACACCAGGACCTCGAGCGCGTAGATCGCCGTGATGGCGAGGATGGACAGCGGCGTGACGACAACGCCGATGCCCGAGATCAGGATCGCCGCGGCGAAGGCGGCGAACACCTTCATCACCGCGTGGCCGGCCATCATGTTGCCCATCAGTCGGATGGAGTGGCTGACCGGGCGGACGAAGTACGAGATGACCTCGATCACGGCGAGGATCGGGCGCAGCGCGAGCGGCGCGGCCGAGACCCAGAAGAGGCCCAGAAAGCCGATCCCGTGCTTGACGAAACCGAGGATCGTCACGCTGAGGAAGACGGCGATGGCCATGAGGCCGGTGACCGCGAGGTGCGACGTCGTCGTGAACGAGCCGGGGATCAGGCCCAGGAAGTTCGAGAAGACGATGAAGATGAAGAGCGTGAAGATGTAGGGGAAGTATTTCAGCCCGTCCTTGCCGGCGACATCCTCGACCATCGAATAGACGAAGCCGTAGCCCAGTTCGGCGATCGACTGGATCCGGGCCGGCACGATGGCGCGGCCGCGGGTGCCGACCACGAAGAGCAGCGTCACCGCCAGGATGCAGATCGCCATCCAAAGCGTGACGTTGGTGGGGGTGTAGAAGCTGATCGTGTCGCCGCCGAAGAGCGGCTTGACGATGAACTGATCCATCGGGTGGAACGCCAGACCTTCAGCTTCTTCCGCCACGTCCTAGCCCTCTTTCCTCTCGGCGGCCTCGCGGACCGCCAGCTCCTGAGCCTCGCGCGCCGAGCGAAGCATCGTCTTCACTCCGGCGGCGAAGCCCGCCAACACGAACAGCACCAGGAAGATGGGCAGGGTCCCGAAGAGGTAATCCAGCCCGTATCCGATGCCGAAGCCGATCACGATGCCGGCCACCAGCTCGATCACCATCCGCCAGGCGAGCTGCGCGCCCGTGTAATGGTCATCGATCCGCGTCTTCCGGGGCTTCTCGTCCGCCTTCTTCAGCGCGGCGATCCGCTTTTCGAGCGCCTCGAGACGCTCCTTGTCTGCGGGATCGACCATGACGGACACCCTTTCGGACGGTCGCGGACTAGCTACGG
>JBNLCA010000586.1:0-4131 GCA_050303575.1 Paracoccaceae bacterium | reverse complement strand
CGCAGGAGATCGAGCGCCTCGGCGAACTGGTGCGGGCGGCTCTTCGAGCGGGGATTGTAGAAGGCCATGGCGAAATCCGCCTCGGCGGCGAGGCGCAGGCGGCGGGCGATTAGGTCCCACGGTTTGAGGTTGTCACTCAGGTTGATCGCGCAGAAGTCGTGACCCAGGGGCGCGCCGATCCGGGCGGCGGCGGCAAGCATGGCGGTGATGCCGGGCAGGATGCGGATGTCGGGCGCGTCGCGACCCTCGAGCGCTTCGAACAATGCCGAGGCCATCGCGAACACACCGGGATCGCCGGACGAGACGATCACCACGCGCTTGCCCGTCGTGGCAAGATCGAGTGCATGGGTCGCCCGCTCCACCTCGACCCGGTTGTCGGTGGGGTGCAGCGTCAGCCCCTCGCGCGGGGCAACGCGGGCGACATAGGGAATGTAGCCGATCACATCCGTCGCCTCGGCCACCGCCGCCGTCACCTCGGGCGTCACCAGGGCTTCGTCACCGGGGCCGAGGCCCGCCACCGCCACCCAGCCCGTCATTCGGCGGCCTTCGCCATCGGGCGCCGGCCGTGGCCAGGCACCAGGACGATCGCGAAATAGGGGCAGTCGTCGTCTGCGACGTCGGCGAGCTTCGCCAGCCGCTGGTCCGGCATCGTCCCGCGTTCGACCAGCCACGCCTCGCCCAGCCGCCCGGCAGCCTCAAGCGCCCGCCGGATGCGCGGCAGGTTGCGGCCGGTCTTCATCACCACCAGAGCATCGGCATCCGCCATGCGGCGGGAGAGGTCGGCCTCGGGCAGCGTACCCATCAGGACCGTCATGACATCATCGCCCCAGGTGATCGGCTCACCGGTCGCGGTCCAGCAGCCCGACATGCCGGTGATACCGGGAATGACCTCGACCGGGACGCGGCCGCGCAGCCGCGCGTAGAGATGCATGAACGATCCGTAGAAGAACGGGTCGCCCTCGCACAGGACCACCACGTCCTGCGTTTCGGCCAGACGCACCAGCCGCTCCGCCCACTGGTCATAAAAGGTGGACAGCGCGGCGTTGTAGTCCGGGCTGTCGAAGGCGATCTCGGTCGTGACCGGGTACTCCATCGCGTACTCGGTGGCATCCGGGCGCAACATCCCCTCGACGATGCGCCGCGCCTGTCCCGGCCGCCCGGCCTTGCGGAAGTAGGCGACATGGGCGGCGGCGCGGATGATCCGGTCCGAGCGGACCGACATCAGGTCAGGGTCGCCGGGGCCGAGGCCGGTGCAGATGACCTTTCCCATCGTCACTCCTTGCGGCTGGCAAGCGCGTTGAGCGCCGCCACGGTGATTGCCGACCCGCCGAGCCGACCGCGGACGATGAGCGACGGCGCCGGCGGGTCCTGCATCAGCGCGTCCTTCGATTCCGCGGCGCCGATGAACCCGACCGGGCAGCCGATGATCGCGGCGGGACGCGGGCAGGCGGGGTCTTCCAGCATGTTCAGAAGGTGGAAGAGGGCCGTCGGCGCGTTGCCGATGGCAACGACGGCGCCCTGAAGATGCGGTCGCCAGAGTTCCAGCGCGGCAGCCGAGCGGGTGTTCTTCATCTCCGCCGCCATCGCGGGAACGCGTGGGTCCTGGAGCGTGCAGATCACCTCGTTCCCGGCTGGAAGGCGGCCGCGGGTGACCCCCTCCGACACCATCCGCGCGTCGCACAGGATCGGCGCTCCGGCCTCCAGCGCCGCGCGGGCGGCCACCGCCATGCCAGGGGTGAAGGCGACATGCTCTTCCAGCCCGACCATCCCGGCGGCGTGGATCATGCGGACGACGACGATTTCTTCCTCGGGCGTGAACCGGCCAAGGTCGGCCTCGGTGCGGATCGTTGCGAAGCTCTGCCGGTAAATCTCGGCGCCGTCGGTGATGTAGCTATGGGGCATCGAAAAGGCTCATGAGGTCGTCGGCGGAGAGGCCCGCCGTGTCGGGCGGGTCCGAGGCGCGGCCACCCCGGATGAGATCATAGCCCTGCGACGTGGCCACCAGCGTCACGGCCGCCGGGCTGGGATGGGCGCAGCCCTTGGCGCAGCCCGAGACGTGGAGGCCTGGGGCGACCGGTGCCAGGCGCCGGGCGAGATCGCGCGTGGGCCCCAGCGCCTGAAGGCAGCCCGGCGCGCCAGTGCAGGCGATGACAGAGAGGAGCGGGTCGGCGGGATCGGTGATGAGGCCGGGCAGGTCCGGCATCGCGCCCAGCCCCTCGATCAGCAGCATCCGCCAGGGTGTCAGGCGCAGCGGGCCGAGACGCGCTAGCGCCGCCAAGGTGGTGGCGGAAAGCTGGCCGAACTCGAAGCCGACCATGGCGCCCTGCGGCACGAGGCCGGGGCGGGCTGGGGCGTCCTGCGCCGGTAGGCGGGGGACTTCGCGGAACGCGGCGGGCGCGTTCGCGCCGCGCGCGATGTGCGCCGCCATTCGGCCGCGCCCGTCCCGCATGCCGCCTGAGGCAGCGAACCAGCCGACAAGGTCCAGCACGGTCCGGGTCACCGTTGCGCCCGTGCTCCGCGCGCCGGTCTCCATTCCCTCGGCCGCGACGATCAACCCGCCGTCCGCATCGCGTTCGATACGGACATCGGCGGGGGCCGCGCGCAGGACCGGGCGCGCGCCCGTGTCCAGCGCGTAGCCGAACTTGCCCGGCAGCGCCGGTGCGTCCCGCAGGGCGGAGGCCAGCTTGTCGGCCAGGTCCATAGTGCCGTCGCCCTCGGCCCAGAACGGCTGAACCATGATGTTGCGCATCGCCTCGGCCTCGGTCGAGCCGTCGACCAGACCGAGGGCGTCAAGGTCTTCGATCAGCGCCGGATGCGCGCCCTCGCCGATGCCGCGCAGTTGCAGGTTGGCGCGCGAGGACAGATCGAGCAGTCCGTTGCCATGCGCTTGCGATAGCTCCGCAATGCCCGCCGCCTGCTCTTGGGTCAGTCTCCCGGAACGGGGCCGGATGCGCACGACTAGCCCGTCACCCGACATCATCGGGCGCAGCGCGCCCGGGCACCAGCCCTGAACGATCGGGCCCTGAAGCACAGGGGCGCTCATTCGCCCGCCTCCATCGCCGCTGCGATCGAGTTGCGCCGCGTGACCCACAGCCCGGCATCGCGCAGCCTCGCGAACCGCTCGCGCAGGGCGGCGAGGGCGGCGGGGTTCTCGCGCATCATGAACTCGGTCACCGCGTCACGGCCCAGCGTCGCCTCGTGATAGAGATCGAAGAGATGCCCCGGCACGGCCCGCGTCAGATGCGCATAGGCGGCAAGATTATCCAGCGTCGCGGTAATCTCGGCCGCGCCCCGGAAGCCGTGCCGCATCATGCCCTCGGCCCAACCCGGGTTCGCCGCCCGAGCACGGACCACGCGGGCGATCTCTTCCCCAACGGTGCGGGCGCGCGGATCGTCGGGGCGCGTCGTGTCGAGGTGATAAAGCGCCGGGGCGTCCGCGCCCAGGGCCGCGCGTGCCGCCGCCACGCCGCCCTCGTGCGCGGCATAGTCGGGGGCGAGAAGGATATCGGTCTCGGTCAGGTCCTGAACGTGGGCGAAGGCGTCGGCGGCCTTGAGCTGCGCCTCGAGGGCCGCGCGCGCCTCGTGGCTGGCGCCTTGGGCATCCATTGCCCACGATGCAGATGACAGCCAGGCCTCGCCCGCCGCATGTCGGCCTTCCTCGGAATAATCCTCGAGCGCCATTCCCATGCCGTATAGCCCTGGCTTGGGTCCAAAGACACGCGGGGTGCGGGCAAGGTACGGGTTGTCTTCCGGCGCTTCCTCGCGCGCCGCCAGCGCCTCGGCCCCGGCTTCGAACAGCTGCGCGAGTCCGGGGAAGATATCGCGGAAGAGGCCCGAGATACGGAGCGTCACCTCGATTCTCGGCCGTCCCAGGAGCGCTAGCGGAATCACCTCGAAGCCGGAAAGCCGTTCGGGGCCCTCGTCCCAGACGGGTTTCAGTCCGGCAAGGTGCATCGCCATCGCGATTTCCTCGCCGGCCGTCCGCATCGTGGCCGAGCCCCAGAGGTCCAGGATCAACCCCTTCGGCCAGTCGCCCTGATCCTGCAAATGCCGGCGCAGAAGCTCCTCGGCCAGCTTCACCCCCTGCGCGTGGGCGCTCCGGGTCGGCACCGCGCGCGGATCGACGGAGAA
>JBNLCA010000585.1:0-1613 GCA_050303575.1 Paracoccaceae bacterium | reverse complement strand
TGGTGTCTTGAGGGGCCGCCGTCCCAGTGGGCGCGCGGCCCTTCAGTTCGACTTGCTCCTCGGCCGGAAGGGCAGGGGCGCGACGGGAATCCCGTCCTCGACCAGCTTGACAGCCTCCTCGACCTTCGCCTCGCCCCAGATCGGCCGTTCGGGTGCCTCGCCCTCATGCATGGCGCGCGCCTCGGACGCAAACTTCATGCCGACATAGTCGGACCCTTCCTCGACCTTGCGGCGCAGTTCGGCCATCGCCTTCTCGCGTGCTGTCTCGGCTGTGGCTGCCAGCGGACGCTCGGCATGGGCGGCGGGCACCGAAGGCGCCATCAGGGACTTTTCCACCTTCGCGCTGCCGCAGTCGGGGCAGGTGACACGGCGCGCCTTGCGCAGCCGGTCATAGGCGTCCGAAGACTGAAACCAGCTTTCGAATTCGTGGCCCTTGGCACAGCTGAGCGTGTAGCGGATCATCTGCCTTCCCGCGGCGTTGGCGTCCCCGGAGAGATATAGGGAAACGCGGCGAAATCAACGGACCCTTAAGGTCACCGCACCTGGTTTTTCACCGGTTCAGGGCGTCCGGGTCGAAGCCGCGCAGGATGTCGCGCAGCTCGGGCTCGTCGACGCGGCGGGCGGCCTTCTTCGGTGCGAACCAGCGCCGCTCGCGTTCGGCCGCCTCGGGGAACTTGTCCTCGACTGCATCGACCTGCATCGGGAAGACCGAAACCACGCACGGCACGTCCGAGCCCGAGCCCAGGACCTTGTGATAGGCATAGACGCCAAGGCTGTGGTCTCCCACCTGGCCCTTGACCCCGGCCTCCTCCCAGGCCTCGCGCTGGGCGGCCTCGGGATCGCTTCGGTCCTTCATCGGCCATCCCTTGGGAATGACCCAGCGGCCGGTCTCGCGGCTGGTGACAAGCAGGACCTCGGGCTTTCCCTTCTGCATTCGCCAGCAGAGCGCCGCGACCTGGGTCCGGCCGGCGCCCTTGGGAACATCGGAGACTTCGATTGCGGGAACGTCCCGTCTCTGTATCGTCACACTATCTGCTCGCACTGCCGGACCGGGCCGGCAATATTGTCGTTGAGGTCAATCCACCCGATATCACTATATGTGGATAAGTCCCTAATTTCCAGTGTCTTCGCGCACAGAGACGATGAACCCGATCTTTCTAGGCCATGAAATCTACCGCCGGTCGAGCTATGGCGCTGCCCATCCCCTGCGCGTGCCCCGCGTGTCGACGGTCATCGACCTTACCCGCGCGATGGGCTGGCTGCCGCGCGAGCGGTTCCGAACCTCGCCCCGCGCCAAGCCCTCGGCGCTGACCGGCTGGCATACGGCCGAGTATGTCGCAGCGCTGGAAGAGGCCGAGGCGCGGCAGGCGGTGACGCCCGAGATCCGCGACCGGCACGGGCTGGGCACGCATTCGAACCCGGTCTTTCCCGAGATGTTCCGCCGCCCCGCGACCTCGGCCGGCGGCTCGCTCCTGGCGGGCGAACTGCTGGCGCGTGGCGGGGTGGTCTATCACCCGGCGGGCGGTACGCATCACGGGCTGAAGGACCGTGCGAACGGGTTCTGCTACCTGAACGACCCGGTGCTGGCGATCCTGTCCCTGCGCCGGAACGGC
>JBNLCA010000584.1:0-1782 GCA_050303575.1 Paracoccaceae bacterium | reverse complement strand
CGAGGCGCTTCCGGCGACGGGCCTCGCGCCCGAGGAATTCTGGTCGGTGCTGGCGGCGATCCTGGCCGACCTCGCGCCGAAGAACCGGGCACTCCTGAACCGGCGCGAGGAGCTGCAGGCGCAGATCGACGCCTGGCACGTCGCGCGGCGGGGCAGGGAGGTCGACCCAGGCGACTACGAAGCTTTTCTGCGCGAGATCGGCTACCTCGTGCCCGAGGGTCCGGATTTCGCCATTGAGACGGCGAACGTGGACGACGAGATCGCCCTCATCGCCGGGCCGCAACTCGTGGTGCCGGTGATGAATGCGCGTTATGCGCTCAACGCGGCGAATGCGCGCTGGGGCTCGCTTTACGACGCGCTCTACGGAACCGACGCCCTGGGCGACCTGCCCGCGGGCAAGGGGTACGATCCCGAGCGCGGGGCGCGGGTGATCGCCTGGGCCAAGGCGCATCTCGACAAGGTCGCCCCGCTGGCTGGCGGCTCGTGGGCCGATGTCACCAGGCTGTCGGTCGGGGGCGGGATGCTGACCGTCGAGGGGCCGATGGGGCGGACCGGCCTTGCCGACCCGGCGCAGTTCGTCGGCTATCTCGAGAACGACCTCTGTCCGCTTCAGGTCCTTCTGAAGGTCAACGGCCTCCTGGTGGAAATCCTGGTCGATCCGTCGACCCCGGTCGGCAAGACCGACCCGGCGGGCATTTCGGACATGTTCCTGGAAAGCGCGCTGACCGCGATCATGGACTGCGAGGATTCAGTCGCCGCCGTCGATGGCGAGGACAAGGCGCTGGCCTATCGCAACTGGCTGGGCCTGATGAAGGGCGACCTGACCGAGGACGTCACCAAGGGCGGCAAGACCTTCACGCGCAAGCTGAACCCGGACGCGACCTACAAGACGCCGGAGGGCGGCGCGCTTCACGTCAAATGCCGGTCGCTGATGCTGGTGCGAAACGTCGGCCACCTGATGACGACGCCCGCCGTCCTGATGCCGGACGGGACCGAGGCGCCCGAGGGGCTGCTCGACGCGCTGATGACGGTGACGATCGCGCTTCATGACCTGAAGCGGCCCAAGGACGACCGGAACTCGCAGGCGGGCTCGGTCTACGTGGTCAAGCCCAAGATGCACGGTCCCGAGGAGGTCGCCTTCGCCGACGCGATCTTCACCCGGGTCGAAGCGGCGCTCGGCCTGCCGCAATATACCGTCAAGATGGGGATCATGGACGAGGAGCGGCGTACCTCGGTGAACCTCAAGGAATGCATCCGCGCCGCGAAGCACCGGGTCGCCTTCATCAACACCGGTTTCCTCGACCGCACGGGCGACGAGATTCACACCTCGATGGAAGCGGGCCCGATGGTGCGCAAGGGCGAGATGAAGAACTCGGCCTGGATCAAGAGCTACGAGGAACGGAACGTCGACATCGGCCTGGCCTGCGGGCTGCGCGGCAAGGCGCAGATCGGCAAGGGCATGTGGGCGGCGCCGGACCTGATGGCGCAGATGCTGAAGGAGAAGGTGGGCCACCCGATGGCAGGCGCCAACACGGCCTGGGTGCCGTCGCCCACCGCTGCGACGCTGCACGCGACGCATTACCACCAGATCGACGTCAAGGCGCGGCAGGAGGAGATCGCGAAGGGCGGACCGCGCGGGACGCTCGACCAGCTTCTGACGATCCCGCTTGCCACCGGCAACTGGAAGCCCGACGAGATCGCCGCCGAGATCGAGAACAACGCGCAGGGCATCCTGGGTTACGTGGTCCGCTGGATCGACCAGGGGGTGGGGTGCTCGAAAGT
>JBNLCA010000583.1:0-2882 GCA_050303575.1 Paracoccaceae bacterium | reverse complement strand
CCGGGCATTCCCGGCATCGACCTCTGGCCGACGACCTGGCCGCAGATGCCGGTGACCATTCCGCCGGCGCAGCGCCGGGCCGATGCCTGCGACAACGGCAGCGGCAACTCGGAAATGCTGGACGGCACCCAGGTCCTGTCGAGCGACGGCTACGTGATCGGCTGGGTCCAGGACGCGGTCGTCGGACCGAATGCCAGGGTACAGCAGATCCGCATGCAGTCGAACAGCGCGACGGTGGGCAGGTCTTCGTGCTTCACGATCGCCGAGGGACTGCGCCCGACCCCGAGCGGGCTGCGCGCTTCCGTCCTTCTCGAGGACGTTCGCCGCTGAGGAACAGGCGCCGGCCGCGTGGCGGGCCGGCGTCTCCCCCGCGCTCCGGCGCCCAGCCCCATCATCGGACTTGCCGTACCGTCGGGACCACGAGGCCCGACGGCCGGCCCTGCACGATCCGGGCTGGTACCTGCCACAAACGGAACGGCCGGGCGTCTGCCCGGCCGTTCTACGTTCACAGCTGAGAGAACTCAGCCCGCCAGTGCCTTGTTCAGGTACTCGTCGACCTTCTCAAGATAGCCCATCGTGGTCAGCCATTTCTGGTCCGGCCCGACGAGGAGCGCGAGATCCTTGGTCATCCAGCCGTCCTCGACCGCCTGCACGGTGACCTTCTCGAGCGTCTCGGCGAAGCGGGCGAGTTCGGCATTGCCGTCGAGCTTGGCGCGGTGCTTGAGGCCGCCGGTCCAAGCGTAGATCGAGGCGATCGAGTTGGTCGAGGTCTCCTTGCCGGCCTGGTGCTGGCGGTAGTGCCGCGTGACGGTGCCGTGCGCCGCCTCGGCCTCGACCGTCTTGCCGTCGGGCGTCATCAGGACCGAGGTCATCAGCCCGAGCGAGCCGAAGCCCTGCGCCACGGTGTCGGACTGGACGTCGCCGTCGTAGTTCTTGCAGGCCCAGACGTAACCGCCCGACCATTTCAGCGCCGAGGCGACCATGTCGTCGATCAGCCGGTGCTCGTAGGTGATGCCCTTTGCCTTGAACTGGTCGGCGAACTCTTCGTCGTAGATCTTCTGGAACAGGTCCTTGAAGCGGCCGTCATAGGCCTTGAGGATGGTGTTCTTGGTCGAAAGGTACACCGGCCAGCCGAGGTTCAGACCGTAGTTCATCGAGGCGCGGGCGAAGTCGATGATCGACTGGTCGAGGTTGTACATGCCCATGGCAACGCCGGCGGCGGGCGCGTCGAACACTTCCTTTTCGATCACCGTGCCGTCCTCGCCGACGAACTTCATCGTCAGCTTGCCGGCGCCGGGGAACAGGAAGTCGGTGGCGCGGTACTGGTCGCCGAAGGCGTGACGGCCGACAACGATCGGCTGTGTCCAGCCCGGCACCAGGCGCGGCACGTTCTTGCAGATGATCGGCTGGCGGAAGATCACGCCGCCGAGGATGTTGCGGATGGTGCCGTTGGGCGAGCGCCACATCTTCTTCAGGCCGAATTCCTCGACCCGGGCCTCGTCGGGCGTGATCGTGGCGCATTTTACCGCGACGCCGACTTCCTTGGTCTTGTTGGCCGCGTCGATGGTGATCTGGTCGTCGGTGCGGTCCCGCTCCTCGATGCCGAGATCGTAGTAGAGCAGGTCGACGTCGACATAGGGCAGGATCAGCTTCTTCTTGATGAAGTCCCAGATGATCCGGGTCATCTCGTCGCCGTCCATCTCGACGACGGGGTTCGCTACCTTGATCTTCGACATGCCGTTCTCCGCTTTCCGGGTGACTCGCTGGGGCCGCGTCATAGAGGAAAACGGATCGGGGGGAAAGACGGTATGCTATTGCATACCGTCTTGTCGCAGGCTGGCGCGGCTCAGAAGGTGCGCTGGACCGTGCGGGCGCCGCCCGAGATGTCCTCGCCCACGCCGGCGATCGTGTTGCAGGCCGCAAGCGAAGCGCCAAGAGCCAGGATGAGAAGGATGTTGCGGATCATGCTCTTATTCCTCGTTCCACCAGACGTCGGGCTGAAAGCCCGGCCAGTCGCCATATAGCGGCAGCCGCTCGGGATAGTGCAAGCGGCTTTCGTAGGCGAGGCGCGAGACCTTTGCGTACCAGATCGGGATGATGTAGCGCCCCGAGGTCAGGACCCGGTCGAGTGCCTTGGTCGCGGCGATGAAGTCGTCCTGGTCGGGCGCCGCCAGCATCGTGTCGATCAGCCCGTCGATGGCCGGGGAATTGGCTCCCATCCAGTTGCGCGTGCCGGGATCGGTTACCCCGTTCGATCCGAAATAGAGCTTCATCTCGTTGCCGGGCGAGAGCGAGACGACGCGGGAGAGCCAGGTCATGCCGAAGTCGTACTCGTTGATCCGCGCGGTGTACTGAGCGCTGTCGACGGTGGTGACCTGCGGCGTGATGCCCAGCCGCGAAAGCGCCTCGACATAGGTATCGACGATCGATTGCTGCTCGGACGATCCCTGCTGAAGGACGATCTCGAAGGTGAAGGGCTCGCCCGCCGCATCCTTCAGGACGCCGTCCTGAACGCTCCAGCCGGCCTCTTCCAGAAGCCGCGTCGCCTCGCGGATGCCGGCGCGGTTGGCCTCGCCGCGCTCGCCCTGCGGGAAGGCGTAGCCCTCGACGGAACCGGGGAGGAGAGTGTCATTGTACTGGTCAAGGAAGGCGAGGACCTTGCCCTCGGCCGGGCCGTCGCCCATCCCCAACGGCGAGTTGTCGAAGTAACTCCGCGGACGCGGATCGGCCCCCGAGTTCAACTGGGCCGAGACGAACTCGTAATTGAAGGCCTGGATCATCGCCTCGCGCACGCGCCAGTCGGCGAAGACCGGAAGCCGGGTGTTCATGACGAGGCCGGTCAGACCCAGCGGCCGCTGGTGCGGGATCTCGGCCTTGACGAC
>JBNLCA010000582.1:0-2011 GCA_050303575.1 Paracoccaceae bacterium | reverse complement strand
AGGACGTGACGCTGACGCGGCTTGTGAAGGACTTCGACGCGGTGTTCCTCGGTATGGGGCTTGGTGGCGTGAACGCTTTGGGAGTGCCGGGCGAGGACCTGGCGGGCGTGCGCGACGCGGTCGATTTCATCGCCGAACTGCGCCAGAAGAAGGACCTGTCGACCCTGCCTGTCGGGCGTGACGTGGTGGTCATCGGCGGCGGCATGACGGCGGTGGACGCCGCCGTGCAATCCAAGCTTCTGGGCGCCGAGAACGTGACCATCGTCTACCGGCGCGGGCGCGACGACATGCCCGCCTCGGGCTATGAACAGGATCACGCGACCTCGGTCGGCGTGAAGATCGTGACCGGCGCCGCGCCGGTCGCGCTGGTTGGGAATGGCAAGGTCGAAGGGATCGACTGCGCCTACACGAAGCTCGGTCGCAAGGGCGTGACGCTGACAAAGGAGACCTTTCGCCTGAAGGCGGACCAGGTCTTCAAGGCGATCGGTCAGGTGCTCGACGGCGCTCCGAAGGATCTCGCGATGGACGGCCGCAAGATCGCGGTTACCGGAGCGGGGCGTACTTCGATCAAGGGCGTCTGGGCCGGCGGCGACTGTACCGGCGGCGAGGACCTGACGGTGACCGCCGTCGCGCAGGGCCGCGATGCGGCGATGGACATTCACGCCAGCCTGATGGGCTGAGGAGGCAAGAGATGGCAAACCTTGCGACGAACTTCGTGGGCATCAAGTCCCCGAACCCGTTTTGGCTGGCCTCGGCCCCGCCGACGGACAAGGAATACAACGTCGTCCGCGCCTTCAAGGCGGGCTGGGGCGGCGTGGTCTGGAAGACGCTGGGCGAGGCCGGCCCGCCCATCGTCAACGTCAACGGCCCGCGCTATGGCGCGATCTGGGGCGCGGACCGGCGGCTCCTGGGGCTCAACAACATCGAGCTGATCACCGACCGCCCGCTGGAAGTGAACCTGCGCGAGATCAAGCAGGTCAAGCGCGACTGGCCCGACCGGGCGATGGTCGTCTCGATCATGGTGCCCTGCGAGGAGGCGGCGTGGAAGGCGATCCTGCCGCTGGTCGAGGACACCGGCGCCGACGGGATCGAGCTTAACTTCGGCTGCCCGCACGGGATGAGCGAACGCGGCATGGGCTCGGCGGTCGGGCAGGTCCCGGAATATATCGAGATGGTGGCGCGCTGGTGCAAGCAGCACACCCGCATGCCGGTGATCGTGAAACTCACGCCGAACATCACCGACATCCGTTACCCGGCGCGCGCGGCCAAGAAGGGCGGCGCGGACGCGGTCAGCCTGATCAACACGATCTCGTCGATCACCTCGGTCAACCTCGACACGATGAGCCCCGAGCCCTCGATCGACGGCAAGGGCAGCCACGGCGGCTACTGCGGTCCGGCGGTGAAGCCCATCGCGCTGAACATGGTGGCCGAGATCGCGCGCGATCCCGAGACGGCGGGCTTGCCGATCAGCGGCATCGGCGGGATCACCACCTGGCGTGACGCGGCCGAGTTCCTGGCGCTGGGCGCGGGCTCGGTCCAGGTCTGCACCGCGGCGATGACCTACGGTTTCAAGATCGTCGAGGAGATGAAGGCGGGGCTTTCGGACTGGATGGACCGGGCGGGCTACAGGTCCATCGCCGACGTGACCGGGCGCGCGGTGCCGAACGTCACCGACTGGCAGTATCTGAACCTCAACTATGTCGCCAAAGCGCGGATCGACCAGGACGCCTGCATCAAGTGCGGCCGCTGCTACGCTGCGTGCGAGGATACCTCGCACCAGGCGATCTGGATGAAGCCTGGCCGGGTGTTCGAGGTGAACGACGCCGAATGCGTCGCCTGCAATCTCTGCGTCGATGTCTGCCCGGTCGAAGGCTGCATCACGATGGAGGAACTGCCGCCCGGCAAACTCGACAAACGCACCGGGCGGAAAGTGTCGAAGGATTACGCCAACTGGACGACACATCCGAACAACCCGATGGCGAAGACCGCGGCGGAGTAGAGATGAGAATCC
>JBNLCA010000581.1:0-5007 GCA_050303575.1 Paracoccaceae bacterium | reverse complement strand
GCGCGTCTCACCGCCGACGACGGCTTGCGCGCTTCGTTCGAACGCGGCGTCAAGCAGCCGCGCACGGTGATCGTCGTCACCACGCAGGAGATCTATTTCCAGTGTGCCCGCGCGCTCATTCGCTCACGCATGTGGACCTCGGGCGATCGGTCCGAGGGCCTGCCGACCCCCGGCGACCTTCTGGCCGAGGCGACGAAGGGCGAGGTCGGCGGCGCCGACTACGATTCCGACTGGCCCGGGCGTGCGGCGCAGACAATGTGGTAGGTCGCCGGAGCGGGCAGACCATCGCCGGGAAGTGCGATGGTCGGGTGATCTGGATGCCCGGACATCTTCGCGGAGCTTGTCCCCAACTCATCGGGCTCAGCGCACGCCGCGTTCCCCGACAGAAACCAGCAGGTCGACCTTGCGCATCGCCTCGCACAGCACACGGGCCGGGACATCGCCGAGACGCACCTCGGGACCGTCGAGCCAAAGCGATCCCGTCGTGCCCTCTCCCTCGCTGCCGTGATAGACCCGTACGCCGGCGTCAAAGCGGAAGCTGGTTCCGGCAAGCTTGAGGTGGAGTTCCGATTCAAACCCCGAGCGCCAGCCCGCCGTTCGTGCCAGCCCGACCAGTTGCCGCGCGCTGACGTCGTGCCCGGCGAAGTGCTTCACCTCGCGGCCTGAAAGCTCATGCTCCTCGGGGCGATAGATTTCGCGCCCGGCCTGAAGGAACGGCTGCTTCACGCCGTCGAGCTGCAACTTGCTGCGCCAGGCGCGCGAAAGGTCGTCCGGCGTATCGGCGGGATGCCAGAGGCGCACCAGATCGGTGTCGTTGAAGGGGCGTTGGTCGCCCGCAAGATCGACCCATCCGCCCTCTGGGGTCGGCAGTGCGGTGAAGGGCTGATCGCTCTCGGGCGTGACCTCCCAGATCAGCGCCTTGGCAAGCGCCCAGCCCTCTTTCCGGCCCGGCCCCAGGCGCGCGGCCCAGACGGTCGCCAGGATCGGCGCCGGCACGGCAAGCAGGCCTTCGACGGCGGCGGCGAACGGCTTCTGCATGTCCTTCGGCATCGGCTCGGCCGGATCGAGCGCCAGAAGCCGGTCGGGCATCGAGGCAAGCGCAGTGCGCGCCGACTTGCGGGCGCGTTCGAGTTTCTTGACCACCCCGGCGTGGCGGCAGCCCTTCGCGACCGCGTCGAGCGCCCTCAGCGCCTCGGGACGCGGCTCAGCGACCGTGGCATTCGCGAACCGGATGGTCAGCGACTGCGACGGCATTGTCTTCGCCTTCGGGTCCGGCGCGACCGAGGCCATCTGCCAGATGTCGCCCAGCTGTTCGAGGCACCAGTCTTCGCCCCGCATGAGTCCGAAGAGCGCCGCCCGCTCGATCACCGCGCAGTCGCTCAGCAGGAACGCGCCGTCGCTCTTGAACGGAACGCGTTCCTCGGCGATCGCGCGAAGCCGCTCTTCTGCACGGACAAAGACGCTGCGGGCAAATTCGCCATATCCCGGCAAGCCATCCAGAACGTGCACGCGCATTGCGTGCCGTTCGTCCGGCTCCATCTCGAGATCAGGATCACATTCATTCGCCACCCAGTCGCGCAGCGTGAACGGATGCAAGGTCCGAAGGAACTCCCATTCGGCCCGCAAGAGTTCGGCCCGCGTGTCCACAAGTACTTCGTTGATCGACCGCTGGATCAGGTCTGCGTCTCCGGTCAGGCTGGCTGCGACAACGGCTTTCGCCTTCCATCTTGCCTCGCCGCCGTCGGCAAGAAGAGCCAGCCGACGCAACCCGGCGAGGGCCTCCTGCGTCGGCAGTTCGGTAAGCCGGCAAATCAGCTGCCACAGGCAATCGCCGATCCGCCTCTGCGTTACCGTTTCCAGGGTCTCTCCGGCAAAGATCAGGGGCGAGGGGACCTCTGGCACGGAATTGCAGGCAAGCAGGACCTCGATGCGCAGGGCAAACCCCTCGGGGCTGAGGGCGCTTGCGTGATTCCCACCGCGACCGCCGGGCGAGCGGAGGCGTTCGTTGCGATCGAAGATCGCGGCAAGCGCACGGCCGAGTTCCTTTGCGGTGAACGTGGCAAGCAGCTTCCTGACGTCTTGCAGGTCGGGGGAAGGCGTGCCGCTTCCCTCACGGATGTTGAAGATGATCGTCAACAGGTTGTCCGACATGAACTTCCTATCCATCCGGCCCGAAGGCGAAACTCAACTCAGTGGACAGTCCATCACCGCAATATCGACCGCGAAGCGCGACTTGCGGGTGAATTCGAGCCCCGAGACGTTGATCCGAAGCGTGTTGTCCTCGACGCTGAGCGCGTCCTCGGCAAGCGGCAGGGTCGAGAACGCCCGGTCGATCCGTGCCCCGGTGAAGAGCGTGCAGTCGATGTCGAAATGCAGCAGGTAGCCGTTGAACTCGGCGGTGACGAACCAGCCCGGTTCGGTGTGGGAATAGTCGAACTCGATGCGCTTGGCGGCGATGTTCACCCGGACCGGCACGATGTCCATGCCGTTCACCACGCCTTCGGGTTCCAGCCCGAACTCGACCTCGTCCGACACGATGACGGTCTCGCCCTCGCCGATGTAGAGCGGCGCCTCGGGCTCGTCGTAAGTCAGCGTCGAAAGGGTGACCGTCCGGCCGTTCAGCGTTGCGTCGGCCGTTGCGGGGGTTGCCAGCAGGAACGCCAGCGCCGCCGCCCGCAGCATCACGCCGCCAATCCCTTGGCACCCATGTTCAGGAACTTCTTGCGCCGGTCCGCGATCAGCGCCTTTCGGTCCTTCGCGGCAAGCTCTTTCAGCATGTCGGCCAGCGCGGTGCGCACGTAGCCGATGGTCTCGGCCTTGTTGCGCTGGGCGCCGCCGACCGGCTCCTTGATGATCCGGTCTATCACCCCGAGCTTTTCCAGGTCCTGCGCGGTCAGGCGCAGCGCCTCGGCCGCCTCGCGCATCTTCTCGGCATCCTTCCACAGGATCGAAGCGCAGCCTTCCGGCGAGATCACCGAGTAAACCGAATGCTCCAGCATCGCGACCCGGTTGCCGGTGGCAAACGCGACGGCGCCGCCCGATCCGCCCTCGCCGATCACGAGCGAGATCAGGGGCACGCCGAGCTTCAGGCATTTCTCGGTCGACCGTGCGATCGCCTCGGACTGTCCGCGCTCCTCGGCCCCCTTGCCGGGATAGGCGCCGGGCGTATCGATCAGCGTGACCACCGGCATGTTGAACCGGTCGGCCAGGTCCATCAGCCGGATCGCCTTGCGGTACCCTTCGGGCCGCGCCATGCCGAAGTTGCGCTCGATCCGCGTCTTGGTGTCGTGGCCCTTCTCGTGGCCGATCACCACGACCGGCTTGTCGTCGAACCGGGCGATGCCGCCCATGACCGCGTGGTCGTCGGCGAAGGTGCGGTCGCCGGCGAGCGGCGTGTACTCGGTGAAGAGCGCGTCGATATACTGCTTGCAATGCGGCCGGTCGGGATGCCGCGCGACGAGGCACTTCTGCCAGGGCGTCAGCCCCTTGTAGAGCGCCTTGAGCTGGTCGGACGCCTTCTTGTCGAGCGCGGCGGCCTCCTTCTCGACATCCATCCCCTCGTTCTGCCGCGCCATCGCGCGCAGCTCCTCGGCCTTGCCTTCGATCTCGGCGAGGGGTTTTTCGAAGTCGAGATAGTTCATGCGTCCGGGCTCCGGTTGCCTTGCCGGTATATGGCCGGACGGGGCTGGATTTGCAATCGCTCCGGGCGCTTGCGGTTGACGGGCGGGCAAGGCGCCGCCAAGGTGCGGCAGCCGTATCCAACAGGGTTTTCAGCATGATCCCGCGTTTCGCCACCTGCCTCGCCCTGCTGCTTCTGGCCGCCCCGGCCCTCGCGCAGGAGATCAAGTACGGCGACGACAGCGGCGATTACCCGAACGACGACGAATGCGACGACCGGCGCTTCATCGGCCCCGGCGTGGTCACGGGCGAGCTCAACTGGGCCTCGCTCGGCAAAGATGCGTCCGACTGCAAGGCCGCGGTCGATGGCGGCCGCGCCTCGCTCTGGGTCATGGACGAGGCGAAAGCCGCCACCAACTGTGCCGCCCAGCGCTGGGGCGACGATTCGTCGGAATATTCGCTCGACGGCGTCTGCGACGATCCGCGGTTCGAGGGCGTCGGCGCCGCCAACATCCTGATCTCGGACGATTCGGGCCGCGACGCGACCGACTGCCGGAGGCTCTGCGAGTTCGGGCTGATCTATCTCAGGGATTACTGACGGGTCAGCTGTTCGGCGGGATATAGACCGCGCTGAACTCGACAGCCCAGACTGCTTGTTTACGTTCCTCGGTGGGTTCGACATATCTGGCGCGAAAGCTCAGCAGTTCGATGCCGTCACCAACCTGGCCGGGCCCGGCATGGATCTGGACGACACCGGGCACACCTCCGCGAGTGGGAATGTCTGGAAATGCTGAGGCAAAAAGCGTCTGCATCGCGCCTGAGGATTGAAGTTTTGCCGTTGCCTCGAACAACATGTGACAGCGGCCGCCGGCGACGGACTCGGCCGGGGCACGCTCTCCAAGAAGAATTCGGTCGATATCGTCTCGGGGAGAAGACCTGTACCGGACGCAATCCGCAGTCAGTAGGCCCGGGACCCGCTCCTCGAGTGCGGAAACAAGGAAGTCGATGTCGGCCGGCACCGATTGAAATCCGGGGAGTTCCTTGAACGTCCTGAAATGGGCTCCAAATCGGCCGCCTATGGTGTCCAGGTAGTCAACATCGGGCGCGTTGACGGCGCGCGCGACGGCGACTGCATGTTCGAGGACGTTCCGAAATTCCAGCGATTCGGCTGCTGCGGCAAGTGGAGCGAGCCACAGAAGAGGGACTGCGAACAATCTTCGAAGCATCCGAGAAGAATGGCACCCAGCCCGCAACTCAGCAATATTTGTCCTCGCCGCCCGCGTCATCCTCCCACCCGGAAGGAAGCCGATATGTCCAAGCACTACGAGAACCGGCTGATCCGGGTGTTCGACTACATGTCCGCCAATCTCGACGGCGACCTGTCGCTCG
>JBNLCA010000580.1:0-4195 GCA_050303575.1 Paracoccaceae bacterium | reverse complement strand
CCCTCGCATAACCCGGTGCTCAGTTACCGGGAAATTGTGGCCGAATCATGGGGTTTGGGGAAGTCCGATCTGTGCCGGGTCGTACGGCGTGGACTGGTAGATCTCGTTGATCCAGTTGCCGTAGAGCAGGTGCGCATGGCTGCGCCAGCGGTTCATCGGGTGCTGCGTGGGGTCGTCGTCGGGATAGTAGTTCCGCGGCACGTTGATCGCCGCGCCGTTGGCGACGTCGCGGTCATACTCTTCCTTCAGCGTGCCTGAATCATACTCGAAGTGGTTGAAGATGTAGAGCGCGCGGTGGCATCGGTCCTCGATCAGGCAGGGGCCAACCTCGTCCGAGCCGAGGAGCGTGGTCAGGCCGTCCGCCGCCGAGACCTCGTCCTGGCGGACCTCGGTCCAGCGGCTGACCGGGATGACGAAATCGTCCGAGAAACCGCGAAGGTAGGGCGAGGCCGGGGCGAGGTTCTGGTGCCGGAAGCAGCCGAAGGCCTTGGCGTCGAGCATGTGCTTGGCGATGCCGTGGAAGTGCCAGGCCATCGCCATGCCGCCCCAGCAGACGCCGAAGGTGGAATGAACGTTGGTCTGGGTCCAGTCCATGACCTCGAGGAGCTCGTCCCAGTAGGTGACCTCCTCGAACGGCAGATGCTCGATGGGCGCGCCGGTGATGATGAGGCCGTCGAACTTCTCGTCCTTCACGTCCTGGAACGGCCGGTAGAAGGCCTCCATGTGCTCGGCGGCGGTGTTCTTCGCCTCGTGCTCGGTCATGCGGATGAGCTGGAAGTCGATCTGGAGCGGCGTCGCGCCGATGAGCCGCGCGAACTGGTTCTCGGTTTGGATCTTCTTGGGCATCAGGTTGAGCAGCCCGATGCGGATCGGCCGGATGTCCTGCCGCGCCGCCCGTTCGGGCGACATCACCATCACGCCCTCGCGGGTGAGGACGTCGAAGGCGGGCAGGTTTTCAGGCAGGGTGATCGGCATGGGTTCCTCGTCAGGGCCGCCAGACTTAGGCCGCCTTGGCGCGCGCCTCAAGGGCGCGGGCGACGAGATCGGTGAAATCTGCCGCGGAGTTGATCCGTCCGACGTCCTCGGCCTTGACCGAAACGCCCCAGTTACGGGCCATGGCGGCATAGCGCGGCTGGCGGTGGGCCAGCGCCCGGGCGTAGGTCCAGCGCACGAAGTCGTCCGGGTCGATTGCCGACTCGGGCTTGCCCTGAGTGTAGTCCGCCCAGGCCGCATGCAGGAATTCCGGCTGATAGTACATGGGCTTGGGCGCCCGGTCGAAGCGGCGGACGAGTTCCGCCGTGTGAGCGTCGGACCCTTCGATCCAGACCAGCAGAAGGTTGGCCGCGAGCACGGTCATCACCGGATCAGCCGGATCCTCGGGGTCCACGACCTCGCAGATCGAGCCACCGGAATCGCACACGAAGTTCGAGTAGCCGTAGACCGACTTCGCCCGTTCGATGAAATGCGGCGTGTCGAGGAGGGCGGCCACCTCGGCCACCCGGTGCTGGTCCTGCCGGCGCAGATATTCGTCGAACGTCAGCCCGCCCCTCGCCGGATCGCCTGGCTTGCCGAGATAGGTCGAGAGGGGCGCGAGATTGTCGAAGGTGATGTTGGACTGGATGAAGACCGAGTCCGTCATCAGGAGCTCGCGCAGGAGCGGCACCTTCATCGCCTCGCGCTTGAAATTGTCGGCGATGTGCTCGCCCATGTAGCGCGTGCCGATGCGGTAATCGACCGAGTAGTGGAACCAGCCGCCCGCGTCGCGCAGGAGGTTCGAGACATGGGTCTTGCCCAGCCCGGACATGCCGAAGAGCAGCACGCGCTTGTCGGGCGCATTCCTCCAGTCGTGGGCGGTCGGGTAGATCATGTCCCTCTCCTTGCCGGGCGGGTTTAGCGCAGCTCGGCGCTGCTGACCACGACATTGGTCTTCTCGGAACCGAGCGGCAGGGGCTCGATGACGATGAAATCCAATCCCCTGCCGCCGTATACGAAAGTGCGCGCGCCCTTGATATACGAGAGATACTCTCGGTCGTTCTCGATGCGAAACCGCAGGGCAGGGGCGTTGTCGATCAGTACAGTGTAGTAGCCGGTCCCGATCCAGTGCTCGAGGATGCTCTGGCCCGTGGGGCTGCCCATCATCTGGCCCCGTGCGGGAACGTAGGTCTTCTGGTCGAAATGGGTCAGCTCGACCCGATACCTGCCGAAGAACTCCCTTTCGGGACCGTCGCCGGAGGGCCGGGTGATCTCGCTGATGACGTCGAGATGATGAAACTCGACGGATTTCCACTCGCGATATCCGAAGTCGGGCGTCACCGCACGCTTCCAGACGCCCTGGTCGAGGAAGACATGGACGGTCTGGTCGGCGAGCCGGGCCGGATGGTCGACGGGCAAATCATATGGCGGGAAGCTGCGGTAGAGCGTGGCTGCGTCGAGCATCCGGTCAAGTTCGGCCCTGTCGGCAGGAGGAGCAACGTCGACAAGGGGCTGGATGCCGGACACGCCATCGGAACTGAACTCGAAGTAGGTTTCGGGCCCGACCATGTAGGGCGGCATGGGAAAGACCTCGTGAGCGTGCGTCACATCGCCGATCAGGTTGCCTCGGGCATCGAAGAACAGCGTGCGCCGCTGCCCGTCTTGCGCGAAGAGCATGAAGTAGGTGACCCTGAGGTCGGGAACGAAATAGTGCTCGAAGGGTTCGCCAAAGCGGTTGAGGACGAGGACGCGGGCGCGCTCGGTCGAGACAAGGTCGATGAGCCTTGGATAGTCGGCCGCGTCGAAGCCCGCTGGCGCCGGGGTTCTTGCGGGCGGGATCACGGGCAGCGGCCTGCCGGCAATGATCCAGACCCCGAAGGCGGCAAGGCCGACGATCGAGGCGATGATGCCAACCAGATATCTCATGTCCGGTGCGTCGTCATGCGCGCTGTCGCACATCGCCCGGAGAGGCCCTAAACCTCTGCACGAACGATTACAGCGCGGCGGTGACGATCACCTCGACCTTGTAGTCGGGCGTCGCCAGCTTCGCCTCGCCGGTCCATCGTGCCGGGCAGTGGCCCTGCGGTACCCAGCCGTCCCAGACCGCGTTCATCTCGGCGAATGTGTCCATGTCGGCGAGCCAGATCTGCGCGGTCAGGATGCGCGTCTTGTCGGTCCCGGCGGCGGCAAGAAGGCGGTCGACCTCGGCAAGCACCGCTTTGGTCTGGTCAGTCACCGAGGCGCCGGGCGCGCCGACCTGGCCGGCAAGATAGACGATGCCTTGGTGGATCACGGCCTGGCTCATGCGTGGGCCGGTCTCAAGGCGTTGGATGTCGGACATGTCAGGGGCTCCTCGGGGCCAGAGTACGGTCACTTTCCGCGTGGTTAACTACAGGTTGCTAGAACCGGGGGCAAACCGGAAGCGCTCTGTGCGCAACCGACGCGCAACGGATTGGCAAGGGGGCATTCGATGCCGGCAATCGACAGTTATGGCAACAACATGCGCGGTCCGGCAGGCGGTCCGACGCACCTCGCGCTGGTGACGCCCGACGACGGGACGGACCTCAGCCATGTCTCGCAATGGGTGTTCCTGGCGACGGCCGGAACGCTGGCGGTAACGACGCGCGGCGGCGAGGTCCTGACGACGCCGGTCCTGCCGGCGGGCTGGCACCTGATGGAACTCGCCCGCATCCACGCCACCGGCACCACCGCGACCGGCATCATGATCGGCTGGTGATGGATCTTCCGCCCCGCTTCCTTGTCGTCCTGCGCGGCCCCGGCGATGCCGGACCGGCGCCGGACGCGCTTTTCTTCGATGGGCTGGCGCTGACATTCGACGGCCTTGCCCTGACCTTCACAGCGTCCTGAGGTCCCCATGACCGAATTCAATCCCGGCGCCGCCGCGAGCCTCGATCAGGCGGTCAAGCTGCGTTACGAGGCGAATGCCGATACCAACGCCTATACCGATGCCGAGAAGGCGAAGCTGGCCGGGATCGAGGCCGGCGCGACCGCCGGGCCCGCGCCCGCCGGATCGGGCAGCGAGGTCCAGTACCGCAGCGGCGCCGCCTTCGGCGCGGCGGCAAGGCTTTCCGTCGGCGCGGCCGGCAACCCGATCCTCGGATCGAACGCGACGAAGCCGCCCGCGCCGCCGACCGATGCGCTTTCGCTTTACGCACGCAAGCGCGCCGGGGCAGATTTCCTCGAGGTCCAGCGGCCGAGCGGC
>JBNLCA010000579.1:0-2391 GCA_050303575.1 Paracoccaceae bacterium | reverse complement strand
GTCGTGGCGCCGGCATATTGCGGATAGAGCGGGAAGAAGAGGATCTTCGAGCAGCCCGCCTCGACCATCCGGCGCACCCTGGACTGGGTCGAGGGATTGCCGTAGCGCATGCAGAAATCCACCATGACGCGGTCCCCATAGGCGCGCTTCAGCGCCTCGGTCAGCTTCGCCGTCTGCGCCTTGGTGATTGTCATCAGCGGGCTTTCGTCCGCTTCGGTGTTCCAGATCAGCTTGTAGTTTGCGCCGGAGGTGAAGGGACGCTTGGTCAGGATAATCAGCTGCAATAGCGGCTGCCATTTCCACGACGCGATGTCGATGACGCGCTTGTCCGAAAGAAACTCGTTCAGATAGCGACGCATCGACCAGTAGTCGGTGCCGTCGGGCGTGCCGAGATTGGCGATGAGGACGCCGATCTTCTGGTCCGGCAGGGTCGGGTGATCCGCCGGAAGGATGGCTGCCTGGGTGTCGGGCATGGTCGCTCTCCCTTGTCCCGGACCGGGATAAAGGGTTTTGCAGCGCGGTCAATCGCACCGGCGCGGACGGGTGCGCCTCAGAAGATGAAGTCGGCGTCGGTCAGGTCGGCATCGGTGAGCGTGCGGCCGTTGGAGGCATAGATGATGACGCTTTCGTCGCCGTAGCGGACCTCGGCGCCGCCGGGGATCGGGATGATCTCCAGCTCGCTCGCGGTGTAGAGATAGCCCCAGTCCGAGACGTCGATCCGGTCCGAACCGTTCTGGAAATCGTAGATCGTGTCCTGCTCTCCGTCGGCGACCAGGATGAAGACGTCCGCCCCGCCGTTGCCGCGCAGCGAGTCGGCGCCGTCGCCGTCGACGATGCGGTCGTCGCCCGAGCCGCCTCGGATATTGTCGTTGCCGTCGCTGCCGAAGATCAGGTCGTCGAGCGACGTGCCGGTCAGCTGGACGTCGGCAGTCGCGTACATGATGCCGCCCAGCGTGCTCAGCGGCACGGTGAACTCGGCGATCGTGGTGCGGGTGGCCTGCAGGATCTCGATATGGACCACCCCGTCGATCACCACCGCCTCGAGCCCGGTGACGGTGCCGAGCGCGACTTCGGATCCCGGCTGGTAAGTCGTCACGACATCGAGCGTGCCGTCCGGCATCATCTCGAGGATGGTGATCCCGGCGTCGTTTCCGGCGGCGACGACGAAGGTGCGGCCATTGGCCTGGAACGTGTCGAGCGCGGCGACGCGGGCGAACCGCGTCTCGGTCGTGTCGTAGACCATGTCCTCGAGGAACATCACGCCCATCTCGTTTATACGGACAACGCTGAGCGAGCTGGTCAGCGTCGCGCCGACGACGGCGTATGTGTTGCCCCAGGCCTCGACCAGGGTGATCGCGGCAAGTCCATTGACCGGCAGCCCGTCGTTCTTGCCGAGCGCATCACTCATCTCGAGCGAGCCATCGGGAAGGATACGGAAGAGCGTGAGCCCGTTGTCGCCGTCGGACGCGGCGAGGAGAAAGTCGTTCCCGTCGACCTCGACGGTGATCGTGTCCGACACGCGCGAGAGGTAGGTCTTGTCGGTGTCGGCGATGCTGCCGGTCTGGGCGAGGTTGCCCGAAGGATCGACCTCGAAGAGGCTGAGGCCGGGCGTGTTCCACCGGGCGAGCGCGACGAAGGACCCGGCCGCAACGAGGTAGGACGAAAGGTCCATCACATTCTCGACCGGCTGGCCCCCCACCGTGACGATGCGCGAGGCGCCGAGCGTGCCGTTCGCCATCAGCGTCGCGGCGTGCAGGTAGCTGCCCGGCCCGGTGAAGGAGAATAGCTGCAGGTCCTGCCCGGTATCGACCAGCGCGAAATCGCCGTCGACCTCGAACTCCATCCCGGTGCCGGACCAGCTGCCGAGCGACAGAAGTCCGGAACCGCCCGTGGGCATGATATCGTAGATCAGCTGGACCTGCCCGTTGATGAAGAGAGACGCGATGCCGTCGCCGAAGGCGGGCACGCCAAGCGAGCTGGCCGCGATCGCGGACTGGAAATGGATCTGCACGTCGTCCCTCACCCTTTGCGCGCGTCGAGCCTGGGATGCGGCGGTAAAGATCGCCTTGCCGGGCGCGGCGGCCGGCCGGCCGGAATGACCTCAATTCCAGTCAAATTGCGCTAAGCTTTTGGCTTGCCTGCGCCCTTCTCCGGTTCAGGGGAAACGCTCCGGAAACCCGTTGCGGACATCCTCGCTCCAGGTGAACGAGGGGAGTTCGACAGACATGTGCATTCTGTGCGCCGCGCTGCGGCCCGACGACAAGATGGCCGCGTTCGAGACACATCTCATTCCGCCGTCGGGCGAAGGCGGTGGCGGCGACGTTGCGCGCGCGGCCTACACGCTCGACCAGATCGCGACGCAGCTAGTCTCGGGTTACTGGGCCTCGGTCG
>JBNLCA010000578.1:0-5154 GCA_050303575.1 Paracoccaceae bacterium | reverse complement strand
CCGCTGGGAGAAGAAGGCCGAGGCCGGGGGGTGACGGCCCAGGCGGAGATGGCATTTCTTGGATGTACGGCTTCTGGTCCGCAGCGCCGCGACGGTACGGCGCAGCATCAGCCGGCAAGAGAGGACTCATCAAGCCGGTAGCGTCCGCCGCCGGGTCGGGCTATGCACAGGCTCAGGATCGAAAAGTCACGAAAGGTTCGATAGATGGCACCAGTCCCGCCGCCGCCGGATAACAGCAAGGAACGGGTCGAGTTCCTCGGTCAGTCGCTTTCACTCTCGCGCGACAGCCGGGTTCTGGACGTCGGGGCCAATCCGATCCACGACGCGCCCTACAAGCTCCTGCTCGACTGCGGCCTGTGCCATGTCTGGGGGTTCGAGCCGCATCCCGGCGCCTTCCAGAAGCTTGAGGAAACAAAGTCGGAGCGCGAGACCTATTTCCCGACGGCGGTTGGCGATGGCAGCGACCAGAAGCTCTACATCTACGGTGGCAGCGGCTATACCTCGACCTTCGAGATCCGCCCCGAGACGCTGGGCATCTTCGGCATCGCCGGCGGCATGACCAACCTGCGCAAGACGCTGGACCTGACAACCGTTACGCTCGACAGTCTCGACGACCTGCCCGAAGTCGATCTGGTCAAGATCGACATTCAGGGCGGCGAGCTTGCGGTCTTCCAGAACGGACGGACCAAGATGAAGGACGCGGCGGCGGTGGTCACCGAGGTTGCCTTCATCAAGCTCTATCACGGCGAGCCGACGCTGGGCGATGTCGATTGCGAACTTCGCGCGCAGAGGCTGATCCTGCACCGGTTCCTGTTCCAGACCGGCAAGGTGCTGGCCTCGAGCCAGAGCGAGCGCTTTCGCGCCCACACCGCCTTCACCAAGACCCAGATACTCGACGGCGATGCGGTCTATATCCGCGACATCACCGATCCCGACTCGATCTCGACCGAGCAGTTCAAGAACCTGGTCCTCTTCGCGGACTCTGTCTTCAAGAGCTACGATCTGGCGACCTTCTGTCTGGACCGGCTTGTCGAGCGCAAGGAGGTCGAGGCCGATGTGCCCGGCCGCTACGTCGACATGCTGCCCGCGAACGTGAAGGTCTAGCGCGTCAGGATCAGCCTGTTTCCGGAGATCTCGATCTTCGCGAACCGCTCGAGATAGCCCATGCCCATCAGCGAGATGTCGAGCTGACCCTCGGTGACCATGGCGCGGACATTTTGGTCGGTGATATCCCCGATCGCCACCTCGCCCAGCCGGATGCCGGCGGTTCGGACCTCGCCGTTGGCGGTCGAGGCGGTCTGGGCGAAGACGAGGGCGCTGTCCGGGATGCCGGCCTTGCGCGCGTCGGCGCGGGTCAGGACGAGGTCGGTCGCGCCGGTATCGACAACGAACTCGATCTCGGCGCCGTTCACGTCGGCGGTGATGTAGTAGTGCCCGTCACGCTGGCGCGGCACCTCGATCCGGCCCTGCTCGCCGTAGACGAGCTGGCCGGGGTTGACGGTGCCCTTGACGTCCTGCCACAGGCCGTATCCGGCGATCACGCCGATGAAGATGATCGCCCAGACCATCGCCTGCTGCACGGTCTTGGACAGGTTCTGGCGGTTCTCGGCGAAGAAATAACCGGCGACCGCGGCACCCAGAAGCACCAGATAGACCAGCCGCGGCGTATCGAAATTGTCCATCCGATCAACCTAGGCGATCGGCGGCGAAAGGGAAGGGGTCAGCTGTGCGCGAGCCCGTAGGCCGCCAGCCCATCGAGCACGATCTGCACCGAGAGCGCCGCGAGAAGGATGCCGAAAAGCCGGGTCAGCACGTTGATCCCGTTCACGCCGATGAACCTCTCCAGCCACGAGCCGGCGATGCACAGGACCAGGGTGATGAGGATGACCACCACCATGACCGCGTGAAGCGCCACGATGTCGGTCCAGCCAGTGCCCGGCTGCGTCGCCAGAAGCACCATCGTCGCCATCGCGCCGGGGCCGGCCATCAGCGGCACGGCGACCGGGAAGACCGAGGGGTCGTGGCCTTCCTCGCTGTGGGCGTTGCTGCGCCGCTGGGTGCGTTTCTCGAACAGCATCTCGACGGCGATCAGGAAGAGGAGCAGTCCGCCCGAGATGCGGAAGGCGTCGATCGAGATGCCGACGGCCTTGAGGATCGCCTCGCCGAAGAGGCCGAAAAGGGTGAGGACCAGCGCCGCCACCACGGCCGCCCTCAGCGCCGAGGCGCGGCGCTGTGCGGGCTCCATGCCCGATGTCAGCGCCACGAAGATCGGCGCCACCGCGATCGGGTCGACGATCACGAAGAGGGTCACGAAGATCGTGGCGAGGTGGGTCGGGTCCATCCGGTGATGTAGCCGGGAAAGGGGGCCAGAGGGAAGGGGCGTGACACGGCGTCCGTCCGCAACAGCCCGACCATACCAGCTTCCGCTGCGCTCGTTGCAACGTGGACGTCAAGGGGCTTGCCATGCAACTGGCGGGAAGCGACGGCTGCCTGTGACCGAGGCCCGGACCCTCCGTCTTAGCCCGCCTCTTCCAGCTTCTCCTGCGCGGAAAGCCACAGGGCCTCGGCGCGGTCGAGCGCCTCCATGCATTCGGCGTATTTCTTCTGCCAGACCTCGGCCTCGCCCGGATCGTCGTAAAGCGCCGGGTTGGCGAGCTTGGTCGCCAGCCGTCCCCGCATCTTCTCGAGCTTGGTCACGCGCTCCTCGCACTTGCGGACCTCGGAGCGCAAGGCCGTCATCGCCTCCTTCGAGGGTTTCGGCTTGGGCGGTGCCTTCGCTTTCTCGGGCTCGTCGGCGGCCAGAAGCATCCGGCGATAGGCCTCGAGGTCCTCGTCGAAGGGACGGACCGCGCCGTCCTTCACCAGCCACAGCCGGTCGGCCACAAGGCTGAGAAGATGCATGTCGTGGCTGACCAGGATCACCGCGCCGGTATATTCGGTCAGCGCCTCGACCAGCGCCTCGCGACTTTCCATGTCGAGGTGGTTGGTCGGCTCGTCGAGGATCAAGAGGTGCGGTGCATCGATGGTGGCAAGGAGCAGCGAGAGCCGCGCCTTCTGCCCGCCCGAAAGCCGCCCGACCAGCGTCTCCGCCTGGTCGGCGTTCAGCCCGAAGCCCGCCAGTCGCGCCCGGATCCGGCCCGGAAGCTCGTCCCGGCGCAGGCGCTGGACGTGCTGCATCGGCGTCTCGTCGATGTGCAGCTCGTCGACCTGGTGCTGGGCGAAATAGCCGATCCTGAGCTTGCCCGAACGGACCAGCTTGCCCTCCATCGCAGGGAGCTTGCCGGCAAGCAGCTTCGAAAGCGTCGACTTGCCCTCGCCGTTCTTGCCCAGAAGCGCGATCCGGTCGTCCTGGTCTATCCGCAGGTTCAGCTTCCGCAGGACCGGCTTGCCATCGTATCCGACCGCCGTCCCGTCCATCGCGACGATGGGCGGCGACAGCTCCTCGGGTGTCGGGAACGAGAATTTCCTCAGCGCCGCCTCCTGCGGCGTGTTGATCGGTTTCAGCCGCGCGATCATCTTCAGCCGCGACTGCGCCTGCACGGCCTTCGAAGCCTTGTAGCGGAAGCGGTCGACGAAGCTCTGCAGGTGTGCCCGCCGCGCCTCCTGCTTCTTCATCTCGGCCTCGGCGAGGGCCAGCTTGGCGGCACGTGTCTCGGCGAACGTGTCGTAGTTGCCCTGCCACAGCGTCAGCCTGCGGTCTTCCAGATGCAGGATCGCGCCCACCGCCCGGTTCAGAAGGTCGCGGTCGTGGCTGATGATGATGACGGTGTGGGGGTATTTCGCGAGATAGCTTTCCAGCCACAGCGCGCCCTCGAGGTCGAGATAGTTCGTCGGCTCGTCGAGGAGCAGGTAGTCGGGACGCGCGAAGAGGACGCCCGCCAGAGCCACCCGCATCCGCCAGCCGCCCGAAAAGTCCGAACAGGGCCGGGACTGGTCCTCGATGTCGAAGCCGAGGCCCTTCAGGATCGCCGAGGCCCGCGCCTCGGCCGACCAGGCGTCGATGTCGGCAAGCCGCGTCTGGATCTCGGCGATCCGGTGCGGGTCGGTCGCCGTTCGGGCCTCGTCCATCAGTGCCGAGCGCTCGGTATCGGCCTGAAGAACCGTGTCGATCAGCGAGGTCGAGGACGACGGCACCTCCTGCGCCACGCCGCCGATCCGGGCGTTCCGCGGCACCTCGATCGATCCGCCGTCGAGCGTCAGCTCGCCCCGGATCAGCCTGAACAGCGTCGTCTTGCCGGTGCCGTTGCGGCCCACGAATCCGACCTTGTGGCCGGTTGGAATGGTCGCCGTTGCGCCCTCGAAGAGCGGTCGACCCTCGACCGAATAGGATATGTCGGCGATCCTGAGCATGGCCGGGGGATGGCCCGGCGGACGGGCGAAGTCAATCGGCGGGAATTGCACCGCGGCGGCATGGGCCCTAGATTTGCAGAGTTGCTACGGAGGATGTCTGCCGATGCGCCTGCTTGCCCTGTTTCTCCTCGTCGCCAGCCCGGCGGCGGCAAGTGATCTTGTGATGTTCCGCTCGCCCTCGGGCAACATCCATTGCCAGATCGCGACCGGCGACTGGGCGGGGGCGCGATGCGACCTGATGGAACTGACGCCCTCGTTCACCAAACCGCCCCGCGACTGCGATCTCGACTGGGGTCGTGCCTTCTCGGTCGGTCCGACCGGATTCGGCACGCCGGCCTGCGTCGGCGATACGGTGATCGATCCGGGCTCGATGACGCTGGATTACGGTCAGTCGATCAGCCTTGGCGCCTTCACCTGCGTTTCGCAGCGCAGCGGCATGACCTGCACCAACCCCGAAAGCCACGGCTTCACGGTGGCGCGAGGGCGCCAGCTGGTGTTCTGAGTCCGTCAATCGGGCGACCAGACGCGGAGCGGTCCGAGGACCTTCGCGACCGCCGGGCCGAAATAGGGACCGGAGTCGCGGGGTTCCCAGGTCACGCAGGGAAGGCCCGGCCAGATGCTTCCGGCAACCGCGCAGAGCGCACTCCACATGCTGGGGATCTCGCCGGGCGGGCCGAAGACATTTGTCACACCGACAACGTCCGCGGCGCGGTTCAGAATGCCGCCGGTGACGGGCCGGCCCTGTTCGAACCGCGCCATGAAGCGAAGGTCAGGGTCATCGGCGAGCGCATCGGGAAAGCGACG
>JBNLCA010000577.1:0-2761 GCA_050303575.1 Paracoccaceae bacterium | reverse complement strand
CGAGATGATGGTCGCCGAGTTCAATCAGAAGATGGGCGTAACCTCTGGCTGGGCCATCAGTTTCCCGACTGCCTCGCACCGGATGCGCGGCGCGCTGGCTCTGACCGCGAAGAAGGGAATCGACCAGGACCAGGCCGACGCGATCTGGGACAAGCACGGGCGCGTGCTGCACCAAATGGCGGTTGCGGCGCACATGAAGATCACGGCCCTGCCCTATACCTCGGCCCGGCGTCCTTTGACCGACCGGCAGCGCGAGGCGTTGGAATGGGTCGGCGACGGCAAGACCACGCAGGATATCGCCACCATCATGGGCCTGACGGCGGCCACGGTCGAGAAGCACCTGCGACTCGCGCGCGAGGCGCTGGATGTCGAAACAACCGCCCAGGCGGTGCTCAAGGCATCCTTCCAGAATCAGATATTTTACGTGCCTGGCTGAGGCTTACGGAACGTTCCGTAGTTGATTGGCCAATCAGGTAAGGATTCCCATACTTTCCTGACGCCACGTAAATCGCCAGATTGGCCATGTTCCGTGAGTGGTGGCGAAAGCCAGGAACTGCGATCTGGAGACCTGAGATTTCCGTTGGGAGAAGGATCGTACCGGGAAACCGGACGCTGGCCGGGGGGTGAATAGTCCCGCCACCCGGTCGGCAACCCTGCTGCGGTCGCGTCTCATCCCCGAAAGCGACCCAAGCGCGGAGCGGTCCTCCCCGGGCCGCTCCGCCCGGCATCCTCCCCGCCGGATACGAGTAGGCCCCGGGCATTCGCACCCGGGGCCCTTTTTCTATCGGTAGATGGAAGCGTCAGGCGTTGAGCTTGGCGACCTCGGAAGCGAAATCGTCTTCTTCCTTCTCGATTCCCTCGCCCACGGCCAGACGCGCGAAATCGAGGATCTCGACGCCGGCTTCCTTGGCCGCCTGGGCCACGGTCTTCGACGGGTCCATGACGAATTTCTGTTCCAGAAGAGTGACTTCGGCGAAGTAGCTCTTGATGGCCGAGGCGACGATCTTCTCGGCGACCGCCTCGGGCTTGCCCGACTCGATGGCCTTCTCGCGGGCGACCTTGCGCTCGCGCTCGACCACATCGGCCGGCACGCCGTCTTCGTTCAGCGCGATCGGGTTCGATGCGGCGATGTGCATGGCGATCTGCTTGCCGATGCCGTTGTCGGTGCCCTTCAGCGCCAGCAGCACGCCGATCCGGCCCATCCCCTCGGCCGCCGCCGTGTGGATGTACGAGGCGACCGCATCGCCCTCGACCCGGGCCATGCGGCGCAGTGTCATGTTCTCGCCGATCTTGGCGATGGCGTCGGTGATGATCGTCTCGACCGTCTTGCCGCCGATCGTCGCGGCCTTCAGCTCGTCGAGCGATTTGACCTCGAGCGCGGCCTCGGTGATTGCCTGAACCATGGCCTGGAACTCGCTGTTCTTGGCCACGAAATCAGTTTCCGAGTTGATCTCGACCGCGACGCCGACACCGCCCTTGACGGCAACGCCGACAAGGCCCTCGGCCGCGGTGCGGCCGGCCTTCTTGGCGGCTTTCGCCAGGCCCTTGGTGCGCAGCCAGTCGACGGCGGCGTCCATGTCGCCATTCGTCTCGGTCAGCGCCTTCTTGGCGTCCATCATGCCCGCGCCGGTCATGTCGCGGAGTTCCTTCACCATGCTCGCGGTGATGCTCATTGGCTCTCTCCTGAGAAATTCGGACCGGGCGGGGTGTTACCCCCGCCCCGTCACGATTTGGTAACGCTCGAGGCTCAGGCCCCGGCGGACTCTTCGGCGACGGCCTCTTCGGCCGGGGCCTCTTCCATCGCGCCGATGTCGACACCGGCGGCGCCCAGCTGCGCCGACATGCCGTCAAGCGCGGCGCGGGCGGCGAGGTCGCAGTAGAGCGCGATGGCGCGGGCAGCGTCGTCATTGCCCGGGATGATGTAGTCCACGCCTTCGGGCGAGCAGTTGGTATCGACGACGGCGACGACCGGGATGCCCAGCTTCTTCGCCTCGAGGATCGCCAGATCCTCCTTGTTGACGTCGATCACGAACAGAAGGTCCGGAAGACCGCCCATGTCGCGGATGCCGCCCAGCGAGGCCTGCAGCTTGGCCTGGTCACGCTCCATGCCCAGACGCTCTTTCTTGGTCAGGCCCTCGGCACCCTCGGCCAGGACCTCGTCGAGATGCTTGAGCCGCTTGATCGATTCCGACACCGTCTTCCAGTTGGTCAGCGTGCCGCCGAGCCAGCGGTGGTTCATGTAGTACTGCGCGCATTTCTCGGCCGCCTCGGCGATCGGCTTCGACGCCTGACGCTTGGTGCCGACGAAGAGCACGCGGCCGTTCTTGACCACCGTCTCGCGGATGACGTTGAGCGCGGCGTCCAGCATCGGGACGGTCTGCGTCAGGTCGATGATGTGGATTCCATTGCGGTCGCCGTAGATGAACTCGCCCATGCGGGGATTCCACCGCTGGGTCTGGTGACCGAAGTGAACGCCAGCTTCAAGCAGCTGACGCAGAGAAAACTCAGGGAGCGCCATTCCATGTCCTTTCCGGTTTCGCGCCTCGGCAAGGTCATTCAGGGTTTCCCCCAACCGGTGGACCTGACGGGGATGTCTCCCCCGAAGGCCCGGACCTTGCCTGTGAAGTGGCGCGCATGTAGCGGCGAAACGGCCGGGGCGCAAGGGGTAACTCTCAGAGGACGGTCCGTTCGAGGAACCAGAGCGTGCCCATCACCGCGATGAAGACCGACATCGGCACCGCGACGCGGGTCCGGTACCAGG
>JBNLCA010000576.1:0-6938 GCA_050303575.1 Paracoccaceae bacterium | reverse complement strand
CGGGCGATCTGGCGCTTGAGGATGGCGCGCGGCGCATGCGGCACTTCCTCGTGCGTGTGATGGTCGAGAAGATCGCAGATCACCATCGCGGTCGCCGGCAGCCACGGGATGCGGCGCAGCGTCGAGAGGTCGGGCTTGATGACGTAGTCGCCGTAGCCCTTGGCCCAGCTGGTCGATTCATAGCCCTGGACGGTCGACATCTCGATGTCGGTGGCGAGGAGATAGTTGCAGCAGTGCGTTTCCTCGAACCCGCTTTCGACGAAATGGACGGCATGGAAGCGCTTGCCCATCAGACGGCCCTGCATGTCGATGATGCAGGTCAAGACGGTGTCGATCTCGCCCGCCGAGACGGCCTTTTTCAGTTCCGCGAAACTCAGGTTGCCGGGCATGTCACTGGTCCTCCCATCGGGCCGTTCAACTGGGGAGGCGGGCGCCCGGCCAGGCGCCCGCCCCGATCTGGTCTAGCCGAGGTTCAGCTGTAGCGGTAGGGCCGCCCGGCCTTCTTCATGACCTCGTTGTATTCCTTGAAGATCGCGACGACCTTGGCCTTGACCTCGGATTCGGCGGCGATCTCTTCCCAGAACTCCTCGGCCGCGGTCTCGACCTCGGCCCACTCTGCATCCGGGATCGAGGTCAGCTGCATCTTGTCGCCGCCGACGCGCAACTTCGCCTCGCCGCCCCAGTACCAGTGCTGGCGGTAGTAGTGCGACTGTTCGAAGCAGACCTTGAGAAGTTCCTGAAGGTCCTCGGGCACCTCGTTCCAGCGGTCCATGTTGGCGAAGAAGTGGCCGATCCAGGCGCCCGAGATGTTGTTGGTCAGGAAGTAGTCGGTGACGTTCGCCCAGCCGACCGTGTAGTCCTCGGTGATGCCCGACCAGGCGATGCCGTCAAGCTCGCCCGTCTGCACGGCGATCTCGATGTCTTCCCAGGGAAGCGTGACCGGCACGACGCCGAAGCGGCTGAGGAACCGGCCGGCGGTCGGGAAGGTGAAGACCCGCTTGCCCTGAAGGTCGGCGAGCGAATTGATCGGTTCCTTCGTGGCAAAGTGGCAGGGATCCCAGGACCCGGCCGAGATGTGCTTGACGCCGACCTTGGCATATTCCTCGCCCCAGATCTCGTTCAGCCCGTACTGGTTGAACAGCACCGGCACGTCGAGCGAGTAGCGCAGGCCGAAGGGGAAGTAGCCGCCGAAGACGGTGACTTCCGTCGGCGAGGCCATCGAGTCGTCGTCGGACTGCACCGCGTCGATCGTGCCGTCCTGCATGGCGCGAAAGAGCTCGCCCGTCGGGACGAGTTGGTCGGCATAGAAGAGCTCGATGTTCATCCGGTCGCCGGCGATCTTGTTGAAACTGTCGATCGCGGGCTTGATCACATGCTCGCCCAGCGCCGGGCCGGCATAGGTCTGCAGGCGCCATTTGATGCCCGACTGGGCGACGGCCGGCGCGGCGAGCGAGGCGGCGCCGACGGCGGCACCGGTGGTGAGGAACTTCCGTCTTGTCGTCATGTCTCTCTTCTCCTTGTCGGTTGTCGTTGATGCCCTTGGACGGGCCTTTCGGGTTATTTCGAATAGACGTATTCGGGCAGCCAGAGCGCGATCTGCGGGAAGACCATGACCAGCGTCAGCGCCAGAAGCATCACCCCGACGAACGGAATGATCGAGCGGTAGATGTCGTGCAGCGTGATCTCGGGCGGGGCCATGGCGCGCATCAGGAAGAGGTTGTAGCCGAAGGGTGGCGTCATGTAGGCGATCTGGCAGGTGATCGTGTAGAGCACGCCGTACCAGATCAGGTCGAAGCCGAGGTGTCCGACCAGCGGCACATAGAGCGGCGCGACGATGACCAGCATGGCGGTGTCGTCGAGGAACGTCCCCATGATCAGGTAGCTCAGCTGCATCAGGATCAGGATCGTCCAGGGCGAAAGATTGAGCCGGCCGACGAAGAAGTTCTCGATCGCCTCGCCGGCGCCGAGCCCGTCGAAGACCGCGCCGAAGGCAAGCGCGGCCATGATGATCCACATGAACATGCACGTGATGGCGAGCGTCTGGCGGGTGGCGACCTCGAAGACCTCGCGGGTGAAGCGACCCTTGATCGCGGCGGCGGCGACGGCTGCCAGCGCGCCGACGACCGAGCTTTCGGTCAGCGAGGTGATGCCGTAGACGAAGGGCACCATCATCACGAAGAAGATGCCGAACGGCATCAGTCCGGCGCGCAGCAGCTTGAGTTTCTCGGCGCGCGGAATCTGGGCGAGTTCTTCCTTCGGGATGACCGGGCCGAGCTCGGGCTGGATGCGGCAGCGGATGGTGACGTAAAGAACGAAGAGCGCCGCCATCAGGAGGCCCGGGAACACGCCGGCGAGCCAGAGCTGGCCCACCGGCTGGCGCGCGATCATCGAATAGAGGACCAGCACAACCGACGGCGGGATCAGGATGCCGAGCGACGATCCGGCCTGGATCACGCCTGATATCATCAGCTTGTCGTAATTTCGCTTGATGAGCTCGGGCAGCGCGATGGTGGCGCCGATGGCCATGCCGGCGACCGAAAGCCCGTTCACCGCCGAGATCATCACCATCAGGAGGATGGTGCCGATGGCAAGGCCGCCGGGCACCGGGCCGAACCAGACGTGGAACATGCGGTAAAGGTCGTCGGCAAGGCGGCTTTCGGCCAGCACGTAGCCCATGAAGACGAACATCGGAAGCGTCAGGAGCGGGAACCACTTCATCAGCTTCATCGCGTTCGAGAAGCCGAGCTGGCTGCCGCCGGTGCCCCAGAACACCGCCGCGGCGACGGCGACGAAGCCGATCACGCCGAAGACGCGCTGCCCGGTCAGGAGCATCACCATCATCGTGGCGAACATCAGAAGGGCGATCATCTCGGGCGACATGTCAGATCTCCTCGCCGCGCAGCTTCGCCAGGTCGCGCAGGAAGAGCGCGATCGCCTGAAGGAGCATCAGGACAAGCCCGATGCAGAGGACGATCTTGAGGGGCGCCATGTAGGGCCGCCAGGTGGTCGGGTTCCGTTCGCCGTATTCCAGCGCGTAGCCGGTGGCGGAGAGGCCGCCATAGAGCAGGACGCCGATGTAGAAGATCAGCGTGAAGATCGAGATGACATCGACCATCGTGCGGGTGCGATCCGACCAGGCGCCGTAGGCGAGGTCCATCCGCACATTCGAGCCGAGCTGGATCGAATAGGCGCCGCCGAGGAAGACATAGCCCATCAGCGTGAACTGCGACATCTCGAGCGTCCAGATCGACGGGTCCGGGATCGGGAAGTCGCGCCAGAAGCTGTAGGGGATATCGACCATCTTGCCGACGATCTTGCGGGCCGAGGACAGCAACTGCAGGCCCATCAGCACGAACAGCAGATACATCGCGAAGCGGCCGACCCGGTAGTTGATGGCCTCGACGATGCTGACAAAGCGGCGCGAGAACCCGGTCATCAGAGCGCCTCCTCGGCCGGAGCGGAGATGGACGCAAGCGCGGCGGTCAGGACTGGCGCCAGATCGTCCGCCATCTTCTCCTGCGCCTCGGGCGTGGCGATGAGATCGTTGCGTACCTCGAGCATGACGTTCCTCAGGCCGAATGGCGTGGCGTGCAGGCGAAGCGTGTGGGTGACCCCGTCGCCGGCATCGTAGGGTTCGTTGAGCGCCGTGGCGAGAGAAAGCCGCGCCTTCGCCTCGGCGGCGACGGCATGGGCCAGCGCCGGGTCGGCGTCGTGGATGACGCCGAACTCGACCGAGCGTACCTTGCTGAAATAGACCGGCGTGAAGCTGTGGACGGTGACGAGGACCGGCGGGCGCCCCTCGGCGAGGTGGCGGGCAACCTCCGCGAAGACGGCCTGGTGGAACGGGACATAAAGCGCCGCGGTGCGTTTCTGCCGCTCCTCGGGGCTGACGGTCGCGTTGCCGGGTATGTCGTGGAGTTCCGACCGCGCCGGGATTGCCGAGGCGGCGTGCGGCGGTCGGTTCAGGTCGTAGAGGAGACGCGATTGAAGCGCGGCGACCAGCGTCGCGTCGAGCCGGCGCGAGAGTGCGCGCGAAAGGCCCAGAGCGCCCGGGTCCCAGGCGATGTGCGCGCGCCGCGCCTCGTCCGGCAGGCCAAGCGCGTCGAGCCGCCCCGGCATCTCGGCCGAGGCATGTTCGCAGACCAGAAGGAACGGTCCGCGGGCCGCGCGGTTCTCGACCCGCACGGGCGACATGTTCACCACTCTTGACCGGGCCATTGGCTGGCGTCTTCCCTTCCCTGTCAGAGAAGGCTCGCGCGGCGGCCGCGAGTCTGTCAACATCTTTCCGTTCGCGCCGGCTTTGTTACGAACTATTCTGTGCGGGTTGCCGGGCTAATGTGCAGGGGAGAATCGCGGGTGGCGCAGGTTGCAAGGACGCATGAGGAACGCATCCGTGCGGCCTTCGACGATTTCACCCCGGCCGAGCGCCAGCTCGCCAGCCACGTCCTCAAGCACTACCCGGTCGCGGCGCTGGGCTCGATCACCGCGCTCGCCAAGGCGGCGGGCGTTTCGACGCCCACGGTGGTGCGGCTGGTCCAGAAGATCGGCTTCAAGGGCTATCCCGACTTTCAGTCGGGTCTCAGGGCCGAGGTCGAGGAACGGCTTGTCTCGCCCCTCGTCAAGCATGACCGCTGGGCGGGCGACGCCCCGAAGGGCCATATCCTCAATGCCTTCGCCGACGCGGTGGTCGGCAACCTTCACGCGACACTGGGCCAGGTCGACCATGCCGAGTTCGACGAGGTCTGCGGGCTGATCGCGGACCGGAAGCGCAAGGTCTATGCGATGGGCGGGCGGATCACGCACGCGATGGCGGACTATTTCGTCACCCACATGAAGGTGATTCGGTCAGACGTGACGCTGATCTCGGACATGTCGAACACCTGGCCGCCGGCGATCCTCGACATGGCGGCGGGCGACGTGCTCCTGGTCTTCGACATCCGCCGTTACGAGAACGCGGTCCTGCAATTTGCCGAGGTGGCGCGCGAGCAGGGCGCCGAGGTGGTGCTGATCACCGACCAGTGGGTCTCGCCCGCCGCGTCGCTGGCACGGTACCGGTTCTCGGCGCATGTCGAGGTGCCGTCGGCCTGGGATTCGACCGTCTCGATCCTGGTGCTGATCGAGACGCTGCTGGCAGGGGTCCAGCAGCTGACCTGGGACGAGACGCAGGCGCGGATGAAGCGGCTCGAAGAACTTTACGCGCGGACGCGGTTCTTTCGGAAGAAGTGATCAGACCGGCGTGATGTGGCGGTGGCGCATTCCGGTCAGGGCGTTCGCCGTCAGCGCGACGAGGAGAATGGCGCCGCCGGCGAGCGTGCCCCTGCCGGTTTCCTCGCCGAGGATCAGCCAGACCCAGACCGGGGCGAGCATCACCTCGACCATGCTTAGAAGCGCCAGGTCGGCGGCGGGAAGGGCGCGGCTGCCCATCGTGTAGGCCATCATGCCGCCGCCCAGGAGTATGGCGCCCATGCCCGCCGCGATGAGACCATCGCGGACCGAGATGGTCAGGATGACGCCGGTCGCCGCAAGGACGGCGGCGGCGGTCAGGATCGAGAGCGCCCCGCCGAGCGCGACGGCCGGAAGCATGTCGCCGAGCCGACCTCGCCTCAGCGCAAGGGTGAAGACGGCGAAGCCGGTGGCCGAGGCAAGCGCCGCGATGTTGCCGTCGAGCGCGCCGAGCGAGAGCCCCTCGCGCACCATCATCACGACGCCCAGCGTGGCAAGCGCGATGGCGGCGAGCGTGCCGCGCCGGACGGGCTCGCCCAGGACCGGCCAGGCGAGGAGCGCGGTCAGGAGCGGCGAGGCGGCAAAAAGGAAGACGGCGTTCGCCACCGTGGTCGACTGGATCGCGTAGATCGCGCCGGCGAAGGCAAAGACAAGGGCAATGCCGCCGATGATGCCGGGAAGGCCCGACGCCTTCAGCCGCGCGACCGGCTGACCGCCCGATCGCCAGGCGATGAAGGCGATCAGGACCGGCACCATGCCGACCGAGCGCCAGAGCAGGATCTGCCATGTCGTCGCGTCGCCGATGAGGCGGATGGCGAGGCCCATGAGCGACCAGAGAACGCCCGCAAGGACGACGAGCATCGCGCCCTGACGGTAGGAAATCGATGACATGGAGACCCTCCGTCCCGGCACTTTCCGCGCGCGCGTACAGAGCGTCGTCTCCGTGAGCGACGTTCCGTGTCGCTTTCAGGGGCGGGCGATTGCGTGAAGGGCGAGGGGGCGGCCCTCGTCATCCTCGAAGAAGGCCATCCATTCCTCGGCGCCGTCCTCGTGCTTGTGGATCATGTGCGGCGCGCCGGTGAAGGCGATGCCCCGCGCGGCAAGACGCTGGTGCGCCGCACCGATATCCGGGACAGCGAAATAGAGGATGTCGGCCTCGTCCCGCGTTCCGGTCTCGCGCAGCATCAAGCGGGTTTCGCCGAGCGCGAAGAAGGCGAGGCCCGGGAAGTGGTACAGCTCGGTCAGGCCGATCCTCGCGAGGTGGGCGCGGGCGCGGTCCAGGTCTTCCACCCTGCGGGCGATCTGGCTGACTGGGCCGAGGGGCGCGTCGGGCTGGCTCATGCGGGTGCTCCCCTTGCGGATGCCGGTCCAGTGTCTGAGGTCTTCTCGGCTGCCAAGCCCCAGCTTGCCCCTGGCGGCGCTCGCGTGCTGCTTCACCGCGTCCGCCGAGATGCCGATCAGCTCGGCGATCCGCGCGGTCGAAAGCCCGTGCCGCACCAGTTCGACCACCCGCCATTCGGCCGGGGTCAGGATGTCGTCGTGCTTCGGGCGTCCGCGCGGGGCCATGGCCGGACTGTGCCAGAGGCTGGGGCGATTTTCACTCCCCCAGCGGCCAGCCTGCGGCGGCGAGAAGGGCGAACGCGCCGGGATAGCGATGTTCGAGTTCGTCCGGTGAAAGCACGCCGGTGTCGAGATCGCAGGCGACCGTGACGTCG
>JBNLCA010000575.1:0-8708 GCA_050303575.1 Paracoccaceae bacterium | reverse complement strand
GTGATGGAGCATTTCCAGTCCGGTCAGCCCGCCATCGAGGGCGACGGCCAGGCTTCGGGCCACGCCGCCCATGACGGGCCGGACGAGGCCATCGTCAGCCAGATCAAGGAACTTCTCGATACCCGCGTCCGCCCGGCGGTGGCGCAGGATGGCGGCGACATCACTTTCCACGGCTTCGATCGCGGGATCGTCTACCTGCACATGCAAGGCGCGTGTGCCGGCTGCCCGTCCTCGACGCTGACGCTGAAGATGGGCATCGAGAACCTTCTGCGCCACTACATCCCCGAGGTCGTCGAGGTCCGCCCGGTTGCCGCCTGAGGCGTCAGCCGCCGTTACCGGTCGATGCTACTGTGGTCGGGTCAGGGTCCATGCCGATGTCCGCCCTCAGCTCGTCGCCTACTGCCATTGTTCCGACTGCCGGCGCGTCTCCGGTGCACCGGTCGCGGCTTTTGCCGCCTTCGCGCCGGGCGAGGCCGTCTTCGATCCGCCCCTCGGCCCGCCGGTCTCGGTCAATCCGGGGGTCGAGCGCTGGTTCTGCCATGACTGCGGCACGCCTCTCGCCGCGACGTTCGACTATCTTCCGGACCAGGTCTATGTGCCCGTCGGGCTTCTGGATCAGGCCGCCGAGCTTCCTCCCAGCATCCACAGCCATGCCAGCTCGGGCCTTCCGTGGCTGCATATCGACGACGATGCAGAGCGGCTGGACGGCAGCTCGCGGGAGCGGCTTGCTGCCTCGGGTCGCACGTAGCGCTGTGTCCGGCATGCGGGAAACAAGGTGACGGACGCGCCTCTGATCCTTGCCTTCGACACGTCCGGCCCGCACTGCGCCGCGGCCCTGATGCGCGGCGGCACGCTTCTCGACCAGCGCGCCGAGCGGATGGAGCGCGGCCAGGCCGAGCGGCTGATGCCGATGATCGAGGAGATGCTGGCCGGTCACGGCCTTGGCTGGCGCGATATTGGGCTGATCGGGGTCGGCACCGGGCCCGGCAACTTCACGGGCGTCCGGCTCTCGGTTTCGGCGGCGCGCGGGCTGGCGCTTCCCCTCAAGGTGCCGGCCATCGGCGTCACATCGCTGGAGGCGGCCGCCTTCGGCCTTTCCCGCCCGGTCCTCGCGGCGCTCGACGCGCGGCGGGACGAGGTCTACCTCCAGCTCTTCGACGAAGATGCGCCCAACCCGGTGCTCGCCTCGCGCGATGCGCTGCCAGCCTGGGCCTTCGAGGCCGAGCTGATCGTCGGCGACGCGGCGGCCGGGCTTGCGCCGCTCCTTCCCGATGCGGCGGTCGCGCTGCAGCCCGTTCCCCTGGCCGAGGCCATCGCCTGTATCGCGCTGGAGCGGTCGGCCACGCCTCAGCCCCGCCCCGCGCCGCTCTACCTGCGCGCCGCCGATGCCGCTCCGCCGCGCGATCCGGCGCCCGAGCTTCTGCCGTGACACCGGCCGAGCTGGCCCGGCTCCACGCCGACTGCTTCACGTCGCCCCGCCCATGGACCGAGGCGGAGTTCGCGGGCCTCCTCGCCGCACCGGGTACATTCCTTGTCACCGACCGGGGCGGCTTCGCTCTCGGCCGGGTGACGCTGGACGAGGCCGAGCTACTGACCGTCGCCGTTCCCCGCGAAACCCGCCGCACGGGCATCGGCATTTCCCTGATCCGGTCCTTCGCCAAAGCTGCCGCCGAGAGGGGCGCCACGTCAGCCTTCCTCGAAGTCGCGGCCGACAATGTCCCTGCCTTGGCCCTCTACCGCCGCGACGGCTGGTCCGAGGCGGGCCGGCGCCGGGACTACTACGCCCGCCCCGAGGGAGCCGCCGACGCGCTGATCCTGAGACGCCGGCTCGGCCCTGCGTGACGCTGGGTCACGCCGTTTATCCACAAGGCAGCGCCCGCCGCATCTGCAAAATGCCTATTGACCCTTTCGGCCGCCTCGGCGCTAAATCGCCGGATGATCCGTCAGAGATCACGGTAATTTACCGCCGCCCGGGGCGTTCCCGCCCTGCGGCGGCCAACCAACCGGGAGACGACCCAATGACCTCGATGCAGAAATTCCTCGGCGCGGCCGCCGCGCTGGCCATGAGCGCCGGCGCCGCGCTGGCCGATCCGGCGATCATCTACGACCTCGGCGGCAAGTTCGACAAGAGCTTCAACGAGGCGGCGTTCAACGGGGCCGAGCGCTGGAAGACCGAGACCGGCGGCAACTACCAGGAACTCGAGATGCAGTCCGAGGCCCAGCGCGAGCAGGCGCTGCGCCGCCTTGCCGAATCCGGCGCCAACCCGATCGTCATGACCGGCTTCGCCTTCGGTGACGTGCTGAACACCGTTGCGCCCGACTATCCGGACACCAAGTTCGCCATCGTCGATGGCTTCGTCGAGCAGCCCAACGTCCGCACCATTCTCTTCTCCGAGCACGAGGGCAGCTACCTCGTCGGCATGATGGCCGCCATGGCCTCGCAAACCGGCACCGTCGGCTTCGTCGGCGGCATGGATATCCCGCTGATCCGCAAGTTCGCCTGCGGCTATGCGCAGGGCGTGCTCGCCGTGAACCCGGACGCCAAGATCGTCGCCAACATGACCGGCACCACGCCCGCCGCCTGGAACGACCCGGTGAAGGGCGCCGAACTCGCCAAGGCGCAGATGAGCCAGGGCGCGGACGTTATCTACGCCGCCGCCGGCGGCACCGGGATCGGCGTGCTGCAGGCCGTGGCTGACGAGGGCAAGCTCTCGATCGGCGTGGACTCGAACCAGAACTACCTGCACCCCGGCTCGGTCCTGACCTCGATGCTCAAGCGTGTCGACAACGCGGTCTACGACTCGTTCACCGCCGGCGCCGATCTCGAGACCGGCATCGTCGTGATGGACATCAAGGGCGGCGGCATCGGCTATGCGATGGACGACAACAACGCCCCGCTGGTCTCGGCCGAGATGAAGGCCGCGGTCGATGACGCGTCGGCCAAGATCGCCTCGGGCGAACTCGCGGTCCATGACTATTCGTCCGACGAGACCTGCCCCGCGCTCACCTTCTGAGCATGGCGACGGCAGACAATTCGGGGCGGCCGGAGACGGCCGCCCCCACGTCCAATGTACCGGCCATTGAACTCAAGGGCATTTCCAAGGCCTTTGGGCCGGTTCAGGCCAACAAGGACATCGCGATCCGGGTGATGCCCGGTACGATCCACGGCATCATCGGCGAGAACGGCGCCGGCAAGTCGACGCTGATGTCGATCCTCTACGGCTTCTACCAGGCCGATTCCGGTGAAATCTTCATCAACGGCAAGCTCACCAACATCCGCGACAGCCAGGGCGCCATCGCCGCCGGCATCGGGATGGTCTTCCAGCACTTCAAGCTGGTACAGAATTTCACCGTCCTCGAGAACGTCATTCTCGGCGCCGAGGACGGCGCGCTCCTTCGCCCCTCGCTCGCCAAGGCCCGGCGCGAGCTGAAGCAGCTGGCGCAGGACTACGAACTCGAGGTCGATCCCGACGAGACGATCGAGGAACTGAGCGTCGGCCACCAGCAAAGGGTCGAGATCCTCAAGGCGCTCTACCGGCAGGCCGACATCCTGATCCTGGATGAGCCGACCGGGGTGCTGACCCCGGCCGAGGCGGACCACCTTTTCCGCATCCTCGAAGGGCTGAAGGCGCAGGGCAAGACGATCGTGCTGATCACCCACAAGCTGCGCGAGATCATGGAAGTGACCGACACGGTCAGCGTCATGCGGCGCGGCGAGATGACGGCGACGGTGAAGACCGCCGAGACCTCGCCCGAGGAGCTGGCCGAGCTGATGGTCGGCCGCAAGGTCCTTCTCGAGGTCGACAAGGCGCCGCCGAAGCTGGGCGACACCGTCCTCGAGGTCGAGAACCTGCGCGTCGTCGACGAGGACAAGGTCGAGCGGCTGCGAGGCATCTCGCTTCACGTCAAGGCGGGCGAGATCCTCGGCATCGCCGGGGTCGCCGGCAACGGCCAGTCCGACCTTCTGGGCGTGCTGGGCGGCATCATCCATGCGACCGGAAAGGTGGTCCTGAACGGACAGGAGATCGACCTGACCGGCCGCCATTCGAACGGACGTACCCGGCGCGACCGGGGCATCGCCCACGTGCCCGAGGATCGCCAGCATCTGGGCCTGATCCTCGACTTCTCGGCCTGGGAGAACATGGCGCTGGGCTACGACCACGACCCGGCCTACCAGGCGAACGCCCTGCTGATGGACAACGCCGCGATCCTGAAGGACACCGAGGGCAAGATGGAGCGGTTCGACGTCCGACCGCCGAACCCGCGCCTGCCGGCCAAAAGCTTCTCGGGCGGAAACCAGCAGAAGATCGTGCTGGCACGCGAGATCGAGCGGAACCCCAAGCTGCTGCTGGTCGGCCAGCCGACGCGCGGCGTCGATATCGGCGCCATCGAGTTCATCCACAAGCGCCTGATCGAACTCAGGGACGCCGGCGCGGCGATCCTTCTCGTCAGCGTCGAACTGGACGAGATCCTGTCGCTCTCCGACCGCATCGCGGTGATGTTCGACGGCCGCATCATGGGCGAGCGTCTGCCGGACGAGACCGACGCGCGCGAGCTGGGCCTTCTTATGGCCGGTGTTTCGGGAGAGGCGGCATGAAGGGACTTCCGGTCTGGGCCGACGTCGTTCTGGTGCCGATCCTGTCGCTCATCCTGGCGATGTTCTTCTCGGCGCTTGTCATCCTCGGCATCGGGGCCGACCCGATCGACGCGGTCAAGACAATGCTCGTCGGGGCGGTCGGCTCGTCCTATGCCTGGGGTTACACGCTCTATTACGCGACCTCGTTCATCTTCACCGGCCTTGCCGTGACGGTCGCGTTCCATGCCGGCCAGTTCAACATCGGCGGCGAGGGGCAGGCGCAGATCGGCGGGCTGGGCGTTGCCGTCGTCTGCCTGGCGCTGCCCTGGCCGCACTGGACCTTGGCCTTGCCTGCCGCGATCGTCGGCGCGGCGCTTTTCGGCGCGGCCTGGGCGGCGATTCCGGCCTACCTTCAGGCCAAGCGCGGCAGCCACATCGTCATCACCACGATCATGTTCAACTACATCGCCGCCTCGGTGATCGTGTATCTGCTGGTCAACGTCTTCAAGCCGCCGGGATCGATGGATCCGGCGACGGCGCGCTTCCCCGAAGGGGCCGGCCTGCCGACGCTCCATGACCTGCCGCTGATCGGCAATCTCTTCACCAAGTCGGCGCCGGCCAACATCAGCTTCATCATCGCCGTCCTCGCCTGCTGGCTGGTCTGGCTGCTGCTGTGGCGCACCCGCCTCGGCTATCAGATCCGCACCTTCGGCAAGTCCGAACCGGCGGCGGTCTATGCCGGCATCTCGCCGTTCAAGATCATCATGCTCTCGATGCTGATCTCGGGCGGGCTAGCAGGAATGATGGCAATCAACAACGTCATGGGCGAAAGCGAGCGGCTGGTGCTGAACTCGGCCGAGGGCGCGGGCTTCATCGGCATCGCCGTGGCACTGATGGGGCGCAACCACCCGATCGGCGTCTTCCTTGCCTCGATCCTCTTCGGCATCCTCTATCAGGGCGGCGCCGAGCTCGGCCTCTGGTCCTCGATCCCGATCGAACTCAGGACGGTCGTGCAGGCGCTGGTGATCCTGTTCACCGGCGCCCTCGACAACGCCATGCGGATGCTTCTCAGATGGGGCTTCCGTTCCTTCGGGAGGGCCGCGTGATGGATTTCGGAACGCTGATCCAGATCCTTGACTCGACGCTGCGCCTGGCGACGCCGCTTCTCCTTGCCTGCCTCGCGGGCCTCTATTCGGAACGCGCCGGCATCTTCGACATCGGGCTCGAGGGCAAGATGCTGATGGCGGCGATGGCCTCGGGCGCGGTGGCGTACCTGACCGGCTATGCCTGGTTCGGCCTTCTGGCCGGGATCGGCGCCTCGATCCTGCTGGCGCTTATCCACGGCATCGCCTCGATCACTTTCCGCGGCAACCAGCTGATCTCGGGCGTCGCGCTGAATTTCCTCGCCTCCGGCATGACGGTGCTGATCGCGCAGGACCTCTTCAGCCAGGGCGGCCGGACGCCGCCCCTTTCGGGCGATGCCCGCTTCAATGCCATCACCCTGCCCTTCGCCGAGCAATTGCGCGACGTGCCGGTGATCGGGACCGTCTACTACGATCTGATCTCGGGCCACTCGATCCTCGTCTACCTGGCTCTCGCCATGGTGCCGCTGACCTGGTGGGCGCTCTTCCACACCCGCTTCGGCCTCAGGCTCAGGGCAGTGGGCGAGAACCCCGAGTCCGTCGATACCGCGGGCGTCTCGGTCTACCGGCTCCGCTTCACCGCCGTCGTCATCACCGGCATCCTGTGCGGCATCGCGGGCGCCTACATGGCGACCGCGCTGCAGGCCGGTTTCGGCAAGGAGATGAAGGCGGGCCGCGGCTACATCGCGCTCGCCGCGCTGATCTTCGCCAAGTGGCGGCCGTGGTACGCGCTGATCTCGTGCCTGCTTTTCGGTTTCTTCCAGGCCCTGGCGCTCAGACCGGACGTGCTGGAAGGCGTGATCCAGGTCAAGGTGCCGGTCCCGGCGCTCGACGCGCTGCCCTACGTGCTGACGGTCATCGTGCTCGCGGGCTTCGTCGGCAAGGCGATCCCGCCGCGCGCCGGCGGCCAACCTTACGTGAAAGAACGCTGATGCCCCACCAGCTTGTCGCCGCCACCGTTCGGACGCGCGCGGGCGAGGCACCGGTCCGGGTGGGCCTGATCCTCGGGTCGGGCCTCGGGCACCTGGCCGAGGCGGTCGACGGCGTGGCGATCCCTTACGAGGACCTCGCAGGGTTCCCCCATGCCGGGGTCTCGGGCCACAACCCGAACCTTGTCGTCGGCAATCTGGAGGGCGTGCGTGTCGCCGTCTTCGGCGGCCGGGCGCATTACTACGAAAGCGGCAACCCGGCGGCCATGCGGCTGCCGCTCGAGGTCCTCAGGGAGCTCGGTGCCGAGACGCTGATCCTGACCAACGCCGCTGGCTCGCTGCGCGCCGACATTCAGCCGGGCGACCTGATGCTGCTGTCAGATCACATCAACTTCTCCGGCCTCAACCCCCTGATCGGCGAGAAGACCGACGCCCGTTTCGTGCCGATGACCGACGCGCATTCGCCCGAGATCCGCGCCGCGCTCAAGGCCGCCGCCGAGGCCGAGGGCGTGGCGCTGCCCGAAGGCGTCTACGCCTGGTATTCCGGCCCGTCCTTCGAGACCCCGGCCGAAATCCGTGCCATCCGCACCCTGGGGGCCGACGCGGTCGGCATGTCGACGGTGCCCGAGGTGATCCTGGCCCGGTTCCTCGGCCTCAAGGTCGCGGCGATCTCGACGATCACCAACATGGCTGCCGGCCTCTCGGACGAGAAGATCAGCCACGAGCATACCAAGGCGATGGCGCCGATGGGCGCGGCCAAGCTCGAACGTGTGCTCAGAAGGTACCTATCGGACCTGGCGTAAGCCCGCCCCTTTGACATCGCGCGCCGCCCGGCGCATGGGTTGAACCGAACAGGCCCAATCCCGGCGAGCGATGCAGTTCTACCTCCCCATCGCCGAGGTTTCCGTGAACGTCTTCCTGCTCATAGGGATAGGCGGGATTGTCGGATTGCTCTCGGGCCTCTTCGGCGTCGGCGGCGGGTTCCTCATCACGCCGCTCCTCTTCTTCATCGGCATCCCGCCGCCCGTCGCGGTGGCGACCGGCGCCAACCAGGTCGTCGCCTCGTCGATCTCGGGCGTGCTGGCCCATCTCCGGCGCAAGACGGTGGATGTCCGGATGGGATCGGTCCTCCTGATGGGCGGCTTCGTCGGCTCGGCGCTCGGCATCGTGGCCTTCAACTACCTGCGCGCGCTCGGCCAGATCGACCTTGTCGTCCAGCTGTCCTACGTCGTCTTCCTGGGCGCCGTCGGTCTCCTGATGTTCCAGGAAAGCCTGCGCGCGCTCCTGCGCGCCCGCCGCGCGCCCGGCCGGGTCGAGCGGCGCCAGCATCTGTGGGTCCACCGCCTGCCGTTCAAGCTCAAGTTCCGGGTCTCGGGTCTCTACATCTCGGTCATACCGCCGATCGCTGTCGGTGCGATGGTCGGCGTCCTTGCCGCGATCATGGGCGTCGGCGGCGGCTTCATCATGGTGCCGGCGATGATCTATATCCTCGGCATGCCGACCAAGGTCGTGATCGGGACCTCGCTCTTCCAGATCACCTTCGTCACTGCCTTTACAACGCTGATGCATGCCTCGACCAACCACTCGGTCGATATCCTGCTGGCCGTGATCCTGATCATCGGCGGCGTCGTCGGGGCGCAGATCGGCACCCGCCTTGGCGCCCGGCTCAAGGCCGAACAGCTGCGCATCCTGCTGGCGCTCCTCGTCCTCCTCGTCTGCGGAAAGCTGGTGCTCGACCTGGTGCTCCAGCCGTCCGAACTCTACTCCATAGCCTACAGGGACGCGTGATGCTGCGCCTCGGTCTCCTCGTCCTTCTTGCCGCCCTGCCCGCCCGGGCGGACGAGGAGGTGGTCGCAGCACTGAGCCAGGCGCGGGTCGCCATCACCACGAATTTCGGCGGCTCCGAGATCATCATCGTCGGCGCCATCAAACGCGACGCCCCGCCGCCGAACTTCCCGCCGCTCGACGTCATCATCACGGTCGAGGGGCCGCGCACGCCCGTGGACATTCGCAAGAAGAACCGGGTGGCCGGCATCTGGGTCAACACCGAGACGGTCGAGA
>JBNLCA010000574.1:0-8638 GCA_050303575.1 Paracoccaceae bacterium | reverse complement strand
GGCTTTGCCGTGCTGCGGTGGATGGCGACCGACGCCGACGAGGAGCGTGCGCCGGCGGCGGCCTGAACGGCAATCGGCGCCCTGCCAGTGCCAGGGCGCCGATTGGGTCAGAAGCAGCGACTTTCGCGGATCAGCTTCGCGCTGCGCGGATGAGCCCCAGGATGTCCTTGGCCGCCTCGGGGATGTTCGTCCCCGGGCCGAAGATCGCCTTCACCCCGGCCTTCTTCAGGAAGTCGTAATCCTGCTGCGGGATCACGCCGCCGCAGATGACGATGATGTCCCCCGCCCCCTGCGCCTGCAGCGCTTCGATCAGCTTGGGCGCGAGCGTCTTGTGGCCGGCGGCCTGCGAGGAGATTCCGACGACATGGACGTCGTTGTCTATGGCGTCCTGAGCGGCCTCTTCCGGGGTCTGGAAGAGCGGCCCGACATCGACGTCGAAGCCGATGTCGGCGAAGGCGGTGGCGATCACCTTGGCGCCGCGGTCGTGCCCGTCCTGGCCCATCTTGACGACCAGCATCCGGGGCCGGCGGCCCTCCTCCTCGGCGAAGGTCTCGACGTCGCGCTGGATCTGCGCGAAGCCCTCGTCGCCCTCGTAGGCGGCGCCGTAGACACCCGACAGCGTCTTGATCTCGGCCCGGTGGCGGCCGAAGGATTTTTCCATCGCCATGCTGATCTCTCCTACCGTTGCGCGGGCGCGGGCAGCCTCGACCGCGAGCGCGAGAAGGTTGCCCTTGCCCGAGCGCGCGGCCTCCTCAAGCGCCGCAAGGGCGCCCTCGCAGGCCGCGGCATCGCGGCTGCGCCGGATGCGGTCCAGCCGCGCCACCTGCGCCTCGCGGACGGCGATATTGTCGACGTCGAGGATGTCGATCGGGTCTTGCTTGCTCAGGCGGAACTTGTTCACGCCGACGATGACCTCGTCGCCGCGGTCGATGGCGGCCTGGCGCCTGGCCGCCGCCTCCTCGATACGGAGCTTGGGCATCCCCGAGGCCACGGCCTTGGTCATGCCGCCCATCGCGTCGACTTCCTCGATGATCTTCCAGGCCGCGTCGGCGAGGTCGGCGGTCAGCTTCTCGACATAGTACGAGCCGGCCAGCGGGTCGACGACCTTGGTCACCTTGGTCTCGTTCTGCAGGATCAGCTGCGTGTTGCGCGCGATCCGGGCGGAGAACTCGGTCGGAAGCGCGATGGCTTCGTCGAAGCTGTTGGTATGCAGCGATTGCGTGCCGCCGAGGACCGCGCTCATCGCCTCATAGGCGGTGCGGACGATGTTGTTGTAGGGGTCCTGTTCCTGAAGCGAAACGCCCGAGGTCTGACAGTGAGTGCGCAGCATCAGGCTCTGCGCCTTCTTCGGCGCGAACTCGGACATGATCCGGTGCCACAGGAACCGCGCGGCGCGCAGCTTCGCCGCTTCCATGAAGAAGTTCATGCCGATGGCGAAGAAGAAGCTCAGCCGGCCGGCGAAGGCGTCGACATCCATGCCGCGCCCGATGGCCGTTTTCACGTATTCCTTGCCGTCGGCGAGGGTGAAGGCCAACTCCTGCACGAGGTTCGCCCCGGCCTCCTGCATGTGGTAGCCGGAGATCGAGATCGAGTTGAAGCGCGGCATCTCGGCGGCGGTATATTCGATGATGTCGGCGACGATGCGCATCGAGGGTTCGGGCGGATAGATATAGGTGTTCCGCACCATGAACTCCTTGAGGATGTCGTTCTGGATGGTGCCGGAGAGTTCGGCGCGCGGGACGCCCTGCTCCTCGCCCGCGACGATGAAGCTGGCGAGAACCGGGATCACCGCGCCGTTCATCGTCATCGAGACCGAGACCTCGCCCAGCGGTATGCCGTCGAAGAGGATCTTCATGTCCTCGACCGAGTCGATGGCGACGCCCGCCTTGCCGACATCGCCTACGACGCGCGGATGGTCGCTGTCATAGCCTCGGTGTGTGGCCAGATCGAAGGCGACCGAGACACCCTGCTGTCCGGCGGCCAGCGCCTTGCGGTAGAAGGCGTTCGATTCCTCGGCCGTCGAAAAGCCCGCATATTGACGGATTGTCCAGGGCCGCCCGGCGTACATCGTCGCCTTCGGACCGCGCGTGAAGGGCGCGATCCCGGGCACGGTGCCCATATGCGCCAGCCCCTCGGTGTCGGCCTCGGTATAGAGCGGCTTGACCGCGATCCCCTCGGGCGTCTCCCACGTCAGCGCCTCGGGATCGCCGCCCTTCATCTCCTTCGCGGCAAGCGCTTTCCAGTCCTTGGTCCGGTCGGTCATCGCGGGCTCCTTTCCGGTCCGGGCGCTTGGCCCTTCGCTTTGTCGCTTCGCCTGCCTATATCTTGGACAAGAGGAGGCGGCATGAGACGGGTTCTTTGGGTTGCAGTGGCGCTTGCCCCCCTGATGGCGGCGGCGCAGGACGTGGCGGTGAGCGATCCGAACGTCGTTCTCGAGACGCTTGGCACGCCGGCCGAACCGTTCGAGGGCAGCGAGGTGACGCTGGACCAGTTCAAATGGCTCGCGCGCCCGCTGGTCATCTTCGCCGACACGCCTCTGGATCCGTCCTTCCAGCGCCAGATGGAACTCCTGCAGGACCGGCCCGAGGCCTTGGTCGAGCGCGACGTCGTGGTGATCGTCGACACCGACCCCGACGCCCGCAGCGAGGTGCGGCTTGCCCTGCGCCCGCGCGGCTTCATGCTGGTGATCATGGACAAGGACGGCCAGGTCGAACTGAGAAAGCCCGCGCCCTGGGACGTGCGCGAGATCACCCGCACCATCGACAAGATGCCGCTCAGGCAACAGGAGATCCGCGACGCATTGCGCGACCGGTAAGGAAAGTTGAAAGATTCTTCCGACAACCCTATATTCTGTAGGCGGCCCTCAGTCGGCCGCAATGAAGGGCGAACGGATATGGAAAAAGATCCTGACATCCCGCTTACTCCGATCCCGGTTCCGGGTCGGTCCGGGCCGCGGCCCGGCTATTGAGCCTCCGGGTCAGGCGTTCGGTCGCCTCGGCCCCCTTGTCAGAAAATTCCCGGATCAGGTGCAGCGCGAATTTGCCGTAGGCGAAGGCGCGCTTTCGCGTCTCGAAATAGTCTCGGTACATCCGGATGCGCCGTTCCTGTGCCAGACGCGCAAAGCCCTCGCCGCGCATGTCGTCCGCCAGCGTCGATAGAGACTTGATCACGCTGTAATAGGCGACGATGGCGTCGATGGTGACGCGGGGCAGAACCTCGATCTCGTCGATCACGGCATTGTAGACGAAGTCGTAGTGCTCGCGCGGGATGAAGGGAACGAAGTCCGGATCGGCCTCCATCTGGTCGATGATCGCGGCGAAATCCTTTTCTGCCTCGCCCTCGTCGTAGATCACGGACAGCGCGTTCCTGATCTCGGCATAAAGCGCCTTGTGATAGTCGCGTGTCCGCTCGGCCTTGCCCTGCGCCTTGCCGAGTTCGGTGAAGATGGCGCTGGTCAGCCAGCCGGTGGCGATGACGACGCCGGCGATGATCGCCTGCCAGAGGCCCTCGGGCAGGTCGGAATAGATCGCCAGCAGGATCAGCGGCGTTCCGAGGATCACGATCAGCGGCAGCGCGATATAGACGACGAACTGCTTGAAGACCCGGCGAGCGACCGGTGCGTCGCTGCCGATCTGGAACGCGACGGCCAGCACGCCCGTGGCGACCAGCAGGAACAGAAGCCAGTTGTCGCGGACAAGCTCGGTCATGCCGCCTCCGACCGCCGGGCGGCGAAGAGGCCGGCGAAGAAGATCACCGAAACGGCGAGGATGAGATATTCCAGCGCGGTGATGAAACCGAGGAAGACCATGCCAAGGCCCACCACCACCGGGCCGAAGGTGATCGGCAGGGCGGCAAGCCAGAAGCCCGCACCGAGCTTGCGGCGCGTCGCGAGGCCGAAGGAGAGCGCGAAGACGGCAAGGCCGGCCAGCGGCGGCAGCGCGACGCCGGTCACGATCCCGACCAGGGTCGGCCGGTCGAGAACGCCGATGGCGATCATCGTGCCGACCGCCCAGGTGACGGCAAGCGCACCCGCGAAGCACAGGACATAGATGACCGTCAGCCGGATCATTCGAACTCCATGATCACGTCATCGACGGCGAGGCTGGCGCCGGCCACCGCGTTGATCCTGGTCACCGTGGCCCGACGTTCCGCGCGCAGGATGTTCTCCATCTTCATCGCCTCGACAGTGCAGAGCGCCTGGCCTTCCTCTACCGTGGCGCCGATCTCCACTTCGATCTTCACGACGAGACCCGGCATCGGGCAAAGGAGCATCTTGGACGTATCCGGAGGCATCTTCTCGGGCATCAGCCGCGCGAGCTCGGTCTGCCGCGGTGTGCGGACATGGACCTTTAGGTCGGCGCCGCGGTTGCGGATGCGGAAGCCTCCGGGCAGCTTGCCGACCTTCAGCACCAGAAGCGCGCCGTCGACATTCAGCCGGGCAAGCGGCTGGCCCGGCGTCCAGTCGGAACTCACGCGGTGCGCCGTGCCGTCATCGAACGTGACGGTCGCGCCCTGGCGGTCGGCGGCGATGGTGACCGGGAACTCCATCCCCTGCAGCGAGACGACCCAGTCGGTGCCGACCCGGCGTTCATGGTTGCCCATCGTTCCCGAGATGCGAGTGCGCCGGATCTCGGCCACCCGGTGCATCGCCGCCGAAGCGGCGGCGATCCTGCGGATGTGATCTTCGGGAAGGGTAACGCCCTGAAAGCCTTCGGGATATTCCTCGGCGATGAAGGCGGTCGTTATCACTCCACTGGCGAAGCGCGGATGATCCATGACGGCCGACAGGAAAGGCAGGTTGTGCCCGATCCCCTCGACCTCGAAGGAGTCGAGCGCCACGCGCATCCCCTCGATCGCCTCGGCCCGCGTCGGCGCCCAGGTGCAGAGCTTGGCGATCATCGGATCGTAATACATCGAGATCTCACCACCCTCGTAGACGCCGGTGTCGTTACGGACGACCGCCGTCTCGCTGCGGCTTTCTTCTGGCGGCCGGTAGCGTGTCAGCCGCCCGATCGAGGGCAGGAAGTTGCGATAGGGATCCTCGGCGTAGAGCCGGTTCTCGATGGCCCAGCCGTTGATCTTGAGGTCGGACTGCTTGAAGGGCAGGGGCGCGCCGTCCGCCACCCGGATCATCTGCTCGACTAGGTCGATGCCGGTGGTAGGTTCGGTCACGGGATGCTCGACCTGGAGCCGCGTGTTCATCTCGAGGAAGTAGAAGTTCCGCTCGCCGTCGACGATGAACTCGACCGTGCCGGCCGAGCTGTAGCCGACGGCCTTCGCCAGGGCGCAGGCCTGTTCGCCCATCGCCTTGCGGGTCGCCTCGTCCAAAAAGGGCGAGGGGGCCTCTTCCACCACCTTCTGGTTCCGCCGCTGGATCGAACATTCCCGCTCGTGCAGGTAGACGGCGTTGCCGTGCGCGTCGGCCAGGACCTGGATCTCGATATGGCGCGGCTGGGTGACGAACTTCTCGATGAAGATGCGGTCGTCGCCGAAGCTCGCCGCCGCCTCGTTCTTCGAGGACTGGAAGCCCTCGCGCGCTTCCTGGTCGGTCCAGGCGATCCGCATCCCCTTGCCGCCGCCGCCGGCCGAGGCCTTGATCATTACCGGATAGCCGATCTGGTTCGAGATCTTCACCGCCTCCTCGGCGTCGGCGATCAGGCCCATGTACCCGGGCACGGTCGACACCCCGGCCTCCTGCGCGATCTTCTTCGAGGTGATCTTGTCGCCCATCGCCTCGATGGCCTTGGCTGGCGGTCCGATGAAGGCGACGCCTTCCTTCGCCAGCGCCTCGGCGAACTTCATGTTCTCGGAGAGGAACCCATAGCCCGGATGCACCGCCTCGGCGCCGGTCTGGCGGATCGCCTCGAGGATCCGGTCGATCACGATATAGGACTGGTTCGCCGGTGGCGGGCCGATATGGACCGCCTCGTCCGCCATCCGGACATGGAGCGCGTTGCGATCGGCGTCGGAATAGACGGCGACGGTTGCGATCCCCATCTTCTTGGCTGTCTTGATGACGCGACAGGCGATCTCGCCCCGGTTGGCGATCAGGATCTTCTTGAACATGGGGTCCCTTTCAGGCGGTCGAAACGGAAAAGACCACCGAAGCGGAAAGCTCCGATGGTCCTGTCTTCGTGCTTGAGGCCGGGCGCGCGCCCGGCGGTCAGATCAGCGGCTGGGTTTGCAGATGTTGACGTCGTCGCAGAGCGCACCGCCCGCGCCGCCCACTGCTGCGCCGACGAGGACGTTGCCGTCGACCGCGTCAGCGACGACGGCACCGGCCGCCGCGCCGGCAAGCGCGCGTTCGACATCGGTGTCCAGACAGCCCGTAAGTGCCGTGAGAGCGGCGAGGACCGCCGCAACCTTGAAAATTCGCATGATGCTCCGCCTCTTATGCGTTTTGTTGTGTGACAATTATCGGCGAAGCGGCGAATCCTGTCAAAGTTATCCGATAGCGGTGCGTTCGCGCCTGCGGAACGCCGCCGATTCGCGCCACGGTTGCAGAAAAAAAGTGGCCAGACCCGGGAAGGGTCTGGCCGTAGAGAAGGGGAAGGGTAACGGTTTTGACAATCGCGGCTGGAAGTCTTGCTGGAGGGTTCCGCCGCAAGAAACAGATTGACGGATTCGCGCGGCAAAGCAAACGCATTGTGGACAGTCGGAATCATATAGGCGAAAATCCGCCAATCCGCACAACTTATAGGCGAGTTCATTCCGGATCCTCCGGGCCGAAGACGTCCGGAAAGCCAATACGCGCTCGGGTTGTGTCGATCTTCAGGAGGGCTTCGTAACTGGCCGGGTCGAACGGATCCTCGGCCGGCACGACCTCGCGCCCGAAGAGCCAGGAAAGGCGTCCGGCATCGAGGTTGCCGCGTTCGAAGGGCTCATCGCCGAAATGATCCCACAGGGCGGCCAGGAATGCCGCATCGGCGGCGCGATCAATCGGTCGCCGGTCGGCGAACCGCTTGCGCGCGATGATCGGCGTGGCGCCCTTGTCGTTGGCGCGCCGGATGGTGAACTGGAAATCGGTGCCGGAAAGCCGGCCGGGGAAGCCACGATGCTTCAGCATCTCCGCCCCCCAATCTGGAGGGCGGAGCGCGGGATTATGTACCCGGGATCAGTTGCCGGTGGTCGGCGTTCCGGTCGGACGACCATTCGGCGTGGGCTGACGACCGCCGTCACCGCCACCGTCGTTCGGAACGCAGCGCGGCGGCACGGCAGCGGCCGCGGTCTGTGGCGCCGGCGAGGTTCCGGGCGGGCAGCCGCCGGGCGGCGGCAGGCAGACGCGCTGGTTGCGCGAGTTGACCGTGGCGCGACCACCGCCGAAGCACTGCTGCACACAGGTGAGCTGACCGCGCTGGTTGGTGTCGAGGTAAAGGCCGCCCGCGCAGGAAGCGTCGCCGTACTTGTTGTAGATCGGATCGATGGTGAGCGGCTCGACCTGCTCCTGCTGGCCGCAGGCCGACAGGAAGCCGGCGCACAGGGCACCGAGCACGAGGAACTTGATTGGTTGCATCTGTTGAACTCCAGCGGGTTTGCCTTCCCCGCGACACGATAGCGGGTGACGTTGCGGAAAACTAGTGCCCGTCCGGAAACAAAAGCAAACCGCGGCCTGTTCGCACAGGCCGCGGTCGCACGAACGCCGGCACGAAGCCGGACGGTGTTCGTATCAGTACTTGGTGTAGACCGGCTCGGGAGCCACCGGCGCCGGCGCCGGCTCTTCCTGCTGGGCGCAGGCCGCGATGAAGGCAACGAGGCCGAGGGCCAGGACGGTTTTAGTGATCGACATGTCATTCTCCTGCTGCGACGCGCGTTAGAACTTCCACGGCAACAGAAAGCCGCCTCCGCCCCCGCACGCGCGGTTTCGTGGGTATAACCCACGCGCAGAATACCGATTTGTTTGCGGAAATCACGAGGAGAAGTGCCCAACCCGGTCGCGTGTGACGTGATTGCATCACGGGCACCGTGAACGGACCTTAGGCCAAGGAAATCAAGGGAATGGCTAGAAGTCATTCCAGATGCACTCCCCATCGCCCGGCAGATATGCGCCGATGTATTGAGTGGCTTCTTCGTCCGGCACACCGCGCTCGACCGGCCGGTCGAGAAGCACCACGGTGATCTGGTCGATGCCGGCTGCTGACGCTTCGACGTCCGGAAGTCCGTCGGTCACGCAAAGCGTGTCAAGGTCGTCCACGACATCCTCGTAAGCGATCGCACCGTCCGCGATGGCCGGGGCGATGTAACGCAAGACAAGCCAGGTCTCTCCGCCCGGCTGATCCTCGGTCAGGACGTCGAGCGGCGTGACCTCCAGGCCCGACGGCAGATCCGTCTGCCCGAACGCCGGCGCGGCCAGCAGACAGGGGATGAGCCAGCGCATCATAGCGGGATATTGTCGTGCTTTTTCCATGGGTTAGTAAGCCTCTTGCCGCGCAGAGAGGCGAAGGCGCGGGCCACCCGCTTGCGGGTCGAGCGGGGCTGGATGACCTCGTCGATGAAGCCTTTCTCGGCCGCCACGAACGGGTTCGCGAACCGGTCCTCGTAGTCCGCCGTCCGCGCCTTGATCTTCTCGGGATCGCCCAGTTCCGAACGGTAGAGAATCTCGGTCGCGCCCTTCGCGCCCATCACCGCGATCTCGGCAGTC
>JBNLCA010000573.1:0-4541 GCA_050303575.1 Paracoccaceae bacterium | reverse complement strand
GCGCTGGGCATCGTGGTCGCCGCCTATGCCGCGACGAAGATCGTGCCGCTGGCCGAGCTTTACGACCAGATCGAATGGCCGGTGGTCGTGCTCCTCGGCTCGATGATCCCGCTCGGCTCGGCGCTCGAGACCTCGGGCGGCACCGAGCTCATCGCGCGCAACCTCGTCTGGCTGACGGACGGGATGCCGGCCTGGGCGATCCTGACGGTCCTGATGGTGGTGACAATGACGCTGTCGGACGTGCTGAACAACACCGCGACCGCCATCGTCGCGGCGCCGATCGGCATCCAGATGGCGCAGACCCTGGGTGTCTCGCCCGACCCGTTCCTGATGGCCGTGGCGGTCGCGGCCTCGTGCGCCTTCCTCACGCCCATCGGTCACAAGAACAACACGCTGATCCTCGGGCCCGGCGGCTATTCGTTCGGCGACTACTGGCGGATGGGGCTTCCCCTGGAGATCCTCGTCGTCGCGGTCTCGATCCCGGCGATCCTGGTGTTCTGGCCGCTGTAGGAACGGTCCGGGATCGCTTGCTGCAAGAGCAAAGGGAGCGGGCGGGAGTACCGGGCCGGTTCAGGCAGTCTCAACCATCGTTGTGAGGTTGTCCGAAATTGAGAAGGGCGGGGCGCTGCCTCCCCGCCCTTCCCGGCGTCCCTACCCGATCAGGACGCCCTCGGTCCCGAGACCTCCATCAGAAGCTTCTCGGTCCGCGCCTCGTCGAGCCGGTTGTGAAGGCGCTTGGCCTCCTCGTTGTCGCGCAGGGTCTTGGTGATCGTCACCGTGGTGTGCACCAGCATCAGCGCCGCCATCGCGTAGAACCCCTTGGCCGCGAAGCTTGCCTGCAGGTTGTAGATGCCGCCCGCCATCATTGCGGCCGCCACCACGAAGCTGAAGACCGTGTAGAGGCTCCAGGCGCCAGACGGCTTCATCGGGACATATTCGTCGTTCATCGCACTTCTCCTCGGGTTGAAAAAGCTTCGGTTGGAAGGTCGGGATCAGGCGGACTTCGCCGCTCCGCCCCGCAGCCGGTCGAGCACCTGCTCGGCCGTGGTCGCGACCGGCAGGCCGCAGCCTGCATCGGCCATCTTGCGGCGCAGAAGACCGACCGAGCCGGTGATCTCGAGCTCGGTCATCGCCCGGTCGGTCGCGTCGATCTCGGCCTGGCGGTCGCGCAGCCGCTCGAGCGTCTGCTCGGCCTCGCGCAGGCTCGCCACGCCGACATCGGGCACGACGAGGCGCAGCTTCTGGGTCCGGTCGGTCGCCGCCGCAAGGCGCTGGCCGCGCTGAAGGGTTCTCAGTCGCGCCTCGCCCTCGCGGAGCGCCGTCCTCAACCGCCCGATCTCGGAGGCGAGCTGGTTCTGTCCCTCGCGCGCCGCCTCGCGCTCGGCCTCGAGATGCGCGATCGTGTCCGCGGCCTCGAGCGCCAGGCCGTCCCGGCCCTTCTCGAGCGCCTTGCGGGTCCGCTCCTCAAGCTCGCCGATCTGTTCATCGAGCCGCGCGAGATGCGCCTTCTCCTGCTCGTTCTGCGCCATCGCCAGCGCCACGGCGCGGCGAGAGGCTTCCACCGCCTGCGCCGCGTCGCGGATCTGCTGGCGTAGGATCGGCAGCGCGTGCCGGTCGGTAACGCGCTGCGCGGCTTCGTAATTCCGTCCCCGGATGAGGGTAACAAAGAGTTTGAACATTTCTGGCTCCGCCCTTATGAACGTTGTTCACGAGCCCAACATGGGGCGATTCTGAACATCGTTCAAGAGGAAAAATGAACGATGTTCAGAAAAAAGTTGCGAGGGACGATGTCGACCAAGCGAGAAGACCTTAAGGAACGGCTGCTCGATGCGGCCGAGGCGCGGATCAAGGCGGGCGGGCTGAGGGGCCTCAGGGCGCGGGACGTCACGGCGGATGCCGGCTCGGCGCTGGGCGGGCTTTATACCGCGTTCCAGGATCTCGACATGCTGATCCTGGCCGTGAATTCACGCACGCTGGAACGGCTCGGCGCGGACCTCGCGGCGGCCGCCGGGGCGGTCGAGGCGCCCGAGGAGAAGCTCCTCGCGCTGGCCCGCGCCTACCTGAATTTCGCGCTGGAAAACCTTGCGCTCTGGTCGGCCGCGTTCGAGCACCGGATGCCCGACGACTGGGAGGTGCCCGACTGGCACCGCGCTGAGCATGCGGCCCTGATCGAACAGATCCTTCCTCCCCTCGCCGCGCTCGACCCTGCGCTCGGCCCCGAGGCACTGGCGCTCCGGGCGCGGACGCTGTTCTCGGCGGTCCACGGCGTGGTGAAGCTGTCGCTCGAGGACAGGTTCGTGGCGGTCCGTCCCTCGGCGCTGGCCGGCGAGGTCGACGCGCTGGTGCACCTTCTGACGGCGGGTCTTCGTGCCCGTCAGGCCGAATCATCTTTACAAAACTAGTTTCATGGTTATATTGGCGGGCATGACCCAGCTTGCCGATACGTCCCGCATCCTAGCCGCCCTCGGCCACGAGGCGCGGCTCGACATCTTCCGCCTTCTCGTCCGCGCCGGCCATGACGGGCTGAACGTGGGCGAGATCGCCCGGCACCTCGCCATACCGCCCTCGACGCTTGCCCACCACCTTGGCGCGCTCGCCGCCGCCGGCCTCGTCACGCAGGAGCGTCAGGGCCGGCAGATCGTCAATCGCGCCGACTATGATCGGCTGAACCAGACGCTCGCCTATCTGACGTCCGAATGCTGCGCCGGCATCGCCGACGAAAGCGCCGCCTGACCCCTTTTTTGCCGCGACCCACCCAAAACCCTAAGGATATCGCGATGACGGACGCCACCCTTACCCCGGCCCCCATCCTCGGCGCGCTGCGCAAGCAGGGGGTCTGGCTGATATGCGCCGCGATCCTCGCCGCCGTCCTGGTGATCTCGCCGCCGCAGGCCGCCGCCAGCCTTGGCTTCACCCTGCGGAGCCTTGTCGAGGTGGCACCGTTCCTCCTCCTCTCCATCGCGATTGCCGCCTATGCGGGGGCGAGCGGCGCCGACAACCTGATCGCGCGCGCCTTCGCCGGCGCCCCTGCGGTGACGATCCTCCTCGCCGCGCTTGCCGGCGCGCTTTCTCCTTTCTGCTCGTGCGGGGTGATCCCGCTGATCGCGGCGCTCCTGGCAATGGGCGTGCCGCTTGCGGCAGTGATGGCCTTCTGGCTGGCCTCGCCGGTCATGGACCCGTCGATGTTCGTGCTCACGACCGGCGTCCTCGGTACGGAATTCGCCGTGGCTAAGACCCTTTCCGCGATCGGCCTCGGCCTCTTCGGCGGCTTCATGGTGCATCTGCTCGCCGCGACTCCGGCCTTCACCGATCCGCTGCGCGAGGGCGTCGGCAACGGCGGCTGCGGCGGCGCCCGGGTGCGCGCCCCCAAGCCGGTGGTCTGGCGCTTCTGGACCGAGCCCGAACGGACCGCCAGGTTCGGGCGCGAGGCGCTGAAGACGACACTCTTTCTCGGCAAGTGGCTGACGCTCGCCTTCCTGCTGGAAAGCCTGATGCTGGCCTGGCTGCCGGCCGACCTCGTCGCCCGCGCCGTCGGCGGCGGCGGCCTTGCCCCGATTGCGCTCGCCACCCTGGTCGGCGTTCCGGCCTATCTGAACGGCTATGCCGCGCTGCCGCTGGTCTCGGGCCTGATCGATCAGGGCATGGCGCCGGGCGCCGGCCTTGCCTTCCTGGTCGCCGGAGGCGTCACCTCGCTGCCTGCCGCAATCGCGGTCTGGGCCTTGGTCCGGCCGCGGGTCTTCGCCGCCTATATTGCCTTCTCGCTGACGGGCTCGTTCGCCGCTGGCCTTCTCTTCCAGCTCTGGACCGGGCTTTGACCTGACCGGGGGCGCGCGCCTCGCGCGCGTCCCCCTATCTGGCGCTGCATGGCCGAACCGGCCATAACCGCCGGATGACCCTCCCGATCGACGCCGTGCTGCCGGACCTTCTCGCCGCCCTGCGGTCAGGCGGGTGCGCGGTGCTGCAGGCGCCGCCGGGCGCGGGCAAGACCACCGGAGTGCCGCCCGCGCTTCTGCAGGCCGGGCTCGTGTCGGGCCGGATCGTCATGCTCGAGCCGCGGCGTCTTGCGGCGCGGGCCGCGGCCGAGCGGATGGCCGAGACGCTGGGCGAGGAGGTCGGGGGCACCGTCGGTTACCGCGTGCGCGGCGAGGCGCGGGTATCCAAGGCGACGCGGATCGAGGTCGTCACGGAAGGCATCCTGACGCGGATGCTGCAGTCCGATCCCTCGCTCGACGGGATCGGCGCGGTGATCTTCGACGAATTCCACGAACGCTCGCTCAACGCCGATCTCGGCCTTGCGCGCGCCTGGGAGGTTCGGCAGGCGCTGCGGCCGGACCTGGTGATCCTGGTGATGGCAGCGACGCTCGATGCGGCGCCGGTAGCGCGGCTTCTGGACGCGCCGGTTGTCACGTCGTAGGGCCGCGCCTTCCCGATCGAGACACGCTGGCTGGGACGCCCCGTCGGCGACCAGCGGATCGAGGCGGTAACGGCCGCGCAGGTCGAGGCGGCCTGGAGCGAAACCGAAGGCGGTATCCTCGTCTTCC
>JBNLCA010000572.1:0-4728 GCA_050303575.1 Paracoccaceae bacterium | reverse complement strand
GAAACGCATCGCCACCACCGTGCCCGGCGGCAGTGCCTCGGGCAGCTGGAAAAGCCGCCCGGCCGCCTCCGCCGCGCGTGCCGCCTGGCCCTCGTCGAGCCCGGCCTCGCCCATCACGTCGGCCAGCGGGCGCTCGGTCTGCAAGACGACGATATGGTCGCTGAACAGCGGCAGCCGTGACGCCTCGCGCAGAAGGTACGCGGTGCTGGTCGTGTTCTCGATCCGGGTCTCTACGAACGTGGCGGTGTCGTCGCCCTCGCCGATGAGATCGCCCCAGCTCTCGCCGCCGCCCGAGACCGTGACGACCTCGCCCTCGCCGGCATCGCCCGCCTGCGCCACCGGAGCGGGCGGATCGGCGATGGCGCGGCTGCGGCTCGCCTGGAAATACGCCAGTTCCTCGCGCGACGAGGGGATGGTGGTGACCAGCGCGGTTTCCTGCACCACCAGATCGTCGCGCACCAGCCTCAGCCGGTCCGGTGCCGGCGGGCCGACGCGCCCGGCCGGCAGGTCCGCCGGTCCGGCGAGCGCCCGCCCTGCGCCACCATCGCCCGAGGCGAAATTCAGGATCATCGGATCGCGCGGCAGGTCGATGAAGGGAGCCCGCGCGGCGGCGATACCGGTCTCGGCACTGGCCGCGACCTGGACCATCTCGAACCCGTCGTCACCGTCACCCGACGCGACCGTCTCGGCCCCGCCGTCAGGCCAGAGCGCGCGCACCGCGAACCCGAGCCCGACCACTGCGCCCGCCGCCAAAACCACGCCCGCCGCGATCCCGAGGCGGCGCAGGCGCCGCTGCGTCTGACGGGCCCGCGCCTTGCGGCCGGTTTCGCGAAAACGGGGGTCGATCTCGAAACTCATGCGCGCGCCGTTACGTCCGCCCTCCGGCCGGGTAGATCAGCGGAACACACCACTGCCGAGTCCGGCGTTGCCGAGACCGCCCGCAGGTTTGGGGGCCGGCGCTGGCGCCGGTGCGGCGGTCGTCGTCGTGGGTTGACCGCTCGGCTGGCGCGTCCCGCCGCTGGCAGGGCGGGTCGTGTTCACCGCGACCGCTTGGCATTCGACCTCGCCGGCCAGCAGGATCTGCCGAAAGAGCTCCGGCACCGGATCGGTCGAAACAGGAGTTGTGCCGGCCTCGTCGAAGAACCGGCCGACCGCGCGCCTCGAGCCCACACCGAAATCACCATCTATGCTGCTGGTATAACAGCCGACACGCTGCAGCTCGGTCTGGAGCGCGCGGGCCAGCTCGCCCTCGGGCGGGTCGAAGGCGCCGCCCTCGACAAGGCTGCGAAACAGCGCCGGATCCGACGCGCGCAGCGCCAGCCACGCCTCGGTGTCGGCAAAGCTGATCTCGGTCCCCGCCGCCTCTGTCTCTTCCTCGGCCGCCGGGAAACTGGCCGGAACCGGTTCGATCAGCCCGACGATGATCGACGGACGCGGCATCCCCGCCGCCAGCGGCAGCGCCGCGATCTGCTCGGCCGGAAGCGGGGCGAAGACCACCCTTTCGGTGCCCGCAACCGCCCGTTCACCGGAAGCTGCAGAGCCGAAGATGACCTCGCCGCCAGTGGCCGTCGCGATCCCTGTCCCGGCCCCGGCGGGCGCCGCGCCTTGCGACACCGGCGAGAGCACGACGATATCGTCGATTACCACGGCACCATTCGGCACCGTGTCGGCGATGGCGGGCACGGCGGCAAGCGCACACAGAAGAAGGGCGGGACGCAGGTTCATCTCGTCCCCTGTCTAGCACCGCAAGACAAAGTTGTCCCGACCAAAGCGGCCCGCGCGGCCGCCCGTGGCCTAGTTGAAGGTGCCGCCAAACCAGACATCGCCGATCCCGGTATCCTCGGGCGCGTCATCCTGCGCGCCGGAACGGTTTGCGGACTGGCCGCTCACCCCACCGGGCACGCGCGACCGAGCCACCACCGGCGCCGGACAGTTCACATCGCCCGCCAGCAGCACCTGCCGGAAAAGCGCTGGCCCCGGCGCGTCCGCGAACGCCTCGACTCCGGCCGTGTCGAAGAACCCGCCGAGAGCCCCGTGCGAGCCGTTCCCGAAGACACCGTCGATCTTGCCGCCATAGCAGCCCGCCCGTTTCAGCTCGCTCTGGATCGCGCTGGCAAAATCGCCGTCCGGCGGATCGAGGGCGCCCGCCTCGACGAGGCTGCGGAAGAGCGCACTGTCCGACGCCCGCAGCGTCAGCCAGGCCTCGGTGTCGGCAAAGCCGATCTCGGTGCCCGCCGCCTCGGCCTCGTCCTCGGCCGCAGGGAAACTGGCCGGTTCAGGGTCGATCAGCCCGACAGAGATGGACGGACGCGGCATCCCGGCCGCCACCGCAAGCGCCGCCATCTGCGCGGCCGGGGGCGGCACGAAGACCGCCGTCTCCTCGGCCGTCGTTCCGCCCTGCGCGACCGGCGAGAGCACCACGACATCGCCCGTCACCACGGCGATGTCCGGCACCGTGTCGGCCGCTGCCGGGGCGGCGACAAACGCAAGGACAAGGAGGGTCGGGCGCCGGGTCATCTCGGGACCTGTCTAGCACCGCAAGGCAAAGTTGTCCCGCCCAAAGCGCCCTGCAAGACCCGGGATCCCGACAACCCGACGTCCCCATTCTTCCAACGGCATCAGGGACCTGAGCGGCCGCCGCGACGCCGACGTGATCGCCGCGAGATGACGCAAGGGCACGCAGGAATTGTCATATAAATGAAGTTGCGGCATCCCGATCAAGACGCTAGCGTCTGACGTTGCTGGGGGCATTCCTTATTCGCGGGAGCTATTTTGCCGATGTCGCATACGACCGTTCAGACCGACGATCTCGACCAGTACGACTGGGACACGATCACCACTACCTACGCCGACGACGAAACGACAGTGACGCAGGTCGAGACCCTTTATGACAACGGGCTGATCGAGCGCTGGACCTACGAGGATGGCGAGCTTGTCTCGCGCGAGTACATCGACATCGACGATCCGTCGCGCAATCCGACCCAGGCGGTCATCGATTCGGGCGGGCTCTACTCGTGGTCATATGTCGAGTTGGGCATCGGCGAGAATCCGAACGGTGGCCATTACATCTACGAGAACATCCGTACCGACGACAGCCCGCTTCCCGGAACCAACGCAGCGACAAGTGTCGTCGCCAGCCACGACACGCTCGAGACCATCGAGGTTGAACTGGACCTCGACGGCAGCGAGCCGTGGGAACTGCGCTTCGACACCCATCGCGCTGACGGAACGCTCGAGCATCAGGTGATCTTCGAGGACGATGGCTACCTGCGCAGGACGAACCATTACGCGGACGGCGCGATTCAAGGCTATCGCTGGTCGGATCTCGGCAAGAACGAGTCCTGGGGGATCATCGACGTCAGCTACGACGAGGCCGGCACGATCCGCGGAATCCGCGTCTTCCTCGACGACAATACGTCCGTTTACAGCGTGTACGACGCAACCGGCACGCTCGTTTCGAAGTTCTGGAACGACCAGCCCGGAAACATCCGTGACTGGAAGACCAAGACGATCGAGTACAATCCCGACGGAACGGCCGCCACCCAGTCGGTGAACTACGATGACGGGCGAAGCCTGACCCTGTCCTACAACAATGGCGTTCCGGAGGTGCAGCTTCTGGCCGATACCCTCGATGCCTATGACTGGTCGACCATCATCACGATCTTCGACGCCAACGGCGACAAGATGCGCAAGACGCTTACCGACGACCTCGGCGTGGTCACCGACACGTTCTACTTCATGGGCGAGGTCGACAAGATCGAGACGTCGGACTCCGCCGATGCCTATGCCTGGGACGAGAAACTTGTCGACTACGAGGACGGCGAACTCGTCCTGAGCGCGGTGCTGGAAGACGACGGCGACGTCAGCGCGGTCTATTTCAGCGACACCGGCAAGGTCTCGATCTACGAGGATGTCAGCGACAGCCGCGACTGGTACGCCCGCGTCCAGACCTACGACGCCTCGGGCGCGCTCGTCTCGACCGAGTATTACGACAGCTACGAGGACCTGAACGCCGCCACCGGCTACACCTCGCCGTTCGCCGACATGGCGGCCTGACGCCACCGGCAGCCCGCTGCAGGCCCCCTTGCGAGGGGGGCTTGCACCCCGGGGCGCGGCGGCTATAACCCGTGCAATTTTGCGCGGGGTAAGGACGATGCCGAAGAGAACCGATATCAGGTCGATCATGATCATCGGTGCCGGCCCCATCGTCATCGGCCAGGCCTGCGAGTTCGACTATTCCGGCGCCCAGGCCTGCAAGGCCCTGCGCGAGGAAGGCTACCGGGTCATCCTGGTGAACTCGAACCCGGCCACGATCATGACCGACCCGCAGCTGGCCGACGCCACCTATATCGAGCCGATCACCCCCGAGGTCGTGGCCAAGATCATCGAGGCCGAGCGCCCCGACGCGCTTCTGCCCACCATGGGCGGGCAGACCGGCCTCAACACCGCGCTTTCGCTTGCCGACATGGGCGTTCTGGAAAAGTTCGGGGTCGAGCTCATCGGCGCCAACCGGGCCGCCATCGAGATGGCCGAGGACCGGAAACTATTCCGCGAGGCGATGGACCGGATCGGGCTCGAGAACCCCAAGGCCACCATCGTCGCTGCCCCGAAGCTGGCGAACGGCAAGTACGACATCAAGGCCGGCCTCGCCGAGGCAATGGATGCGCTGGAACATATCGGCCTGCCCGCCATCATCCGCCCCGCCTACACGCTGGGTGGCACCGGTGG
>JBNLCA010000571.1:0-8756 GCA_050303575.1 Paracoccaceae bacterium | reverse complement strand
CGGGGCGCCTTGCATGGCGACTTCAGCCTTTCCAGAAGCGTCGGGGTGGGCGGGGGTAGCGCGAAGCGGGCTACCGCGGCAAGGGCGGGGTGAGCGAGATCGCGGTTCAGGTACCCCCAGGTGCGGGGGATGAGGTCGGCGTATTGGGGCTTGCCGAGACGGGTGGCGAGGCGGGCGAAGATGCCGAGGATGCGCAGGTTGCGCTGCGCCCCCCAGACCGCCATCGCGGCGGCAAGGTCGGTCTCTGAAAGGCCCATTTGGCCGCAATAGTGTCTGATCGCTGCCGTGCGGGCCGCCTCTCCGACATTGCGGCGGGCGTCTTCGACCAGCGAGACGAGATCGTAGGCGGCGGCGCCCCGGTGGGCGAGCTGGAAGTCGATGATACCGACCCGGGCGACGCCCTCGCGATCAGGCAGCCAGAGGAGGTTCTCGGCGTGATAGTCGCGGTGGATCATCACGTCGGCCGGGCCGCCGTGGCGGTCGATTGCTTCGCAAAGCGCTTCGATCAGGGGTCCAGCCGCGACGTCCGTGCCGGTCGCCGGGACGTAGAACTCGAGAAATGGCGCAATCTGCGGCGGCGCGCTTGTCGCGTCGAGGATCGGCAGACCCTCGGGGCAAGGGCCCTTGGCCATCACAGCGATTGCCCCGGCGGCGGCCTCATAAAGGGCGACCTCGCGGGACGGATCGGCCGCGACGAGCCGCGAGTAGAGGCCATCACCAAGGTCCTCGAGGAGGAGAAGGCCCGTCCCCAGGTCCTCGGCAAGGATGCGCGGAGCGGACAGGCCCAGCGACAACAGATGCCGGGCGATGCGGACGAAGGCGTCGGTCTCGTCACCGGTCTGCGCGCCCGACCCGGGCGGGGCGTCCATCAGGACGGCCGTCTCCTCGCCGCGCGTCAGCCGTTCGTAACGCCGGGCCGAGGCGTCGCCGGCAAGCGGCGCCCTGGCGGCCTGACCCCAGCCGGCAGCGGCGAGGAAGTCCGCGATGGCCGCGCTCCGGGCGCTATCCATCGACACGGTCCAGAACGGGCGCCAGACGGCCCCGCCAGCTCGCCGGGCCGGAGAGGGTGAGATGCCGCTCGGTCTCGCCCGTCCCCGGCTCGAAATGCAGGTGGAGCGCACCGGCGGGCGCCCTCTCGCCAAGCCGGTCGGGCCATTCAACGAGGCAGAGAGCGGTCTCGAACGCATCCTCGAGGCCGAGTTCGGCGGCCTCGTCCGGGTGGGTCAGCCGGTAGAGATCCGCGTGCCAGATCTCGAGATCGCCGGCGACATAGGTCTGGACCAGCGTGAAGGTGGGCGACGGCACGTCCTCGGCCGGCGCCCCGGCCCGGGCGAGGAGGACCAGGATCAGCGCGCGCGCAAAGGCGGTCTTGCCGGCGCCGATCGGCCCTTCGAGGAGAAGCGTGTCGCCGGGCCCGAGAAGCGGCGCGAGGCCTTCGGCCATGGCGCGGGTCGACGCCTCGGACGCGAGCGTCAAGTCGGCCCTGAGGGCGGCATGGAGGGAGGAGGCGACCGGCATGGCGGCACTCTGACCGCGCCCGGCGTCCCGGGCAAGGGCATACCCCTGCGCAGTCTGACCGGCGTGTCAGACGGTGACGTGGCGCTGGGGAATCGCCGTGACGGCAGGCGCCTCGGTCTCGGTGAAGCCCACCAGCGTGGCGCCGCCGGTCAGCGGCTGAAACCGGCAGTCGAGGCCGCGCCCGTCCTTCAGCCGCACGGTCGCGCTCCATTCGGCCCGCTCGCCGCGCGCGGCGAGATAGTCGCGCACGTCGCCCCAGACCGGTGACGGTTCGCTCAGGCCCTGCCAGTGCCGCGTGGCGTCGAGGATGCCGATCTCGGCCAGCGTCGTGCCTGGATCCATGCCCCAAAGCTCGGCATAGGCCGCGTTAGAGAACGAAAGCGTGCCCGCGGGAGAGAAGACGCAGATCGCTTCTTCAAGGCTGTCGATGACGGTCTGGCCAAGCTCGATCTCGGAGCGGAAGCGGCGGGTGAGCGAGACCTCGGCCGAAATGTCCTCGAACAGGAATGCCACCGCGCCGTCCGGATGCGGCCGGCCGGTGACGCGGAAGGTCTGGCCGGTGGGCAAGGTCCAGTTTTCCTGCACGAATCCCGAGGCGGCGGCCTCTTCCAGCTCGGTCATGCGCTGGCGCCACGAGCGGTAGTCGCGCGGCTCGGGGATGCGGCGCTTCTCGCGCAGCTGGTCGAGGAAGGCGAAGAGCGTCGGCCGTGCCGAGAGGAACGCGATGTCGAGCGTCGTGAGATCGGTGAGCGCGGGATTGAAGAGCGCCAGCTTGCGCGACCGGTCGAAGATGGCGAGCCCGATCGGCAGGTCGGCGAAGGTCTTGGAAAGCGTCTGGACGAACTCGCGCAGCGCCTCCTCGGCGCGGACGACGCCGTCGGCGGGCAGGGCGAAGCACAGAAGCTCGCCGCCGAGTGCGTATCCGTGGCAGTCGAACCAGCGCTCCGGGCCCTTGCCCGAGGCGTCGAGCCGGGCGCGGAAGGGCGCGACAACCGTTCCGTGGTCGGCCGCGGCGCCGGGCGCCACGGGGAAAAGCGACGGCGGCGGCCAGGACAGCGCCTCGTCATCCTCGAGCGCGTCCGACGCAAGCTGGAAGTAGGCGTCGTTCGCCCAGACGACGGCGCCGTCCTCGGCCTGCTTCCAGACCGCGACCGGCATCGAGCGGACGACCGCGCGCAGGGTCCGCAGCTCGGCCTCGAATGACACCCGCGCCTCGTAGTCGGCACGTTCCGTCGACCGCCCGTCGTCGCCGTCCGAGATGACGACGCGGGCGATGCCGTTCAGCCACTCGGCGCGAAGCGTCTCACCCGATTCGTCGTTGGCCGGGATGGTGATGGCGCCGGCCGTCGACAGCGTCGCCATCAGCCGGTCGAGATCGGGGAACCGGTAGCGCAGGAGAGCCGCGAAAACGGCCCACTCAGATCCTGCCGGCGGAAGCGCGGACAGCATCTGGCGCGCCGCCGGGGTCGCGTCGACCAGCTTCTCGTCCTCGAACAGGAACGCGATGGCCGCGTCAGCCTCGGCCAGGAGCCGTTCCGCCGCCGCGCGGCCGGCCCGGCGCGAGGCCACCCACGCGGTCGCGACCAGCGTCAGGGCCGACGTCCCGAACGCCGCCGCCACCGAGATGAGAACCGTCGCAAGATCCGCCGACACGGGGGAGTCTCCGTCCGAACAAGCCGTCGGCAACTTTCGCTTTGGGAAGGTTAACGGCCCGTTAAGGCGGGCATCACGGACCAATCACACTTCGATGGGGCGGTTCTCGCCCAGGCTTGCCCGCGCCTCGCGCTCGCTCACGGCGATCCGTTCCTGCGGCCAGACCACCTCGACCACGGCGCCGCAGCGTTCCGGACGGTCGGCCGGGCCCAGGAACGGGTCGGTGGCGTTGGCGAAGGTCAGCGTCGCGCCGGTCCGTTCCAGAAGCGTCTTGGCGATGAAGAGGCCAAGGCCCATGCCCTGGTATTCCGGCCGGCGCTTCTCGGTCTGCTCGGGCGTGCCGCGCCTGACGAACGGGTCGCCGATCCGGCCGATGATCTGCGGCGGAAAGCCGGGCCCGTCGTCGGCGATGGTGACGATGATCGACGAGGGCGTCCATTCGACCGCCACCCAGATCTGCGTGGCGGCGAAGTCGATGGCGTTCTGTACCAGGTTCCTCAGCCCATGGATCATCTCGGGCCGGCGGTGGATATAGGGCTCGCGTTCGCCGGCACCGCCGCGGGCGCGGATGTCGAAATGGATCTCCTTGCCGCGCGAGACATGCGGCTCGGCGGCGTCGTAGACGACCGTCGCCACCGGGGCGAGGCGCATGTGCCGGTCTTCCTTCCCGGCCCGGCCCATCGATTGTAGGATCTCCTTGCAGCGGTCGGCTTGCTTGGCGATCAGCTGCATGTCCTCCAGAAGATCGGGCCGGTCGGCCAGTTCCTCGATCAGTTCCGACGAGACGAGCTTGATGGTGGCGAGCGGCGTGCCAAGCTCGTGCGCGGCCGCGGCGACGACGCCGCCGAGGTCGGTCAGCTTCTGCTCGCGGGCCAGCGCCATCTGCGTCGCGGCCAACGCGTCGGCCATCGAGTAGGTCTCGTCCGAGACGCGCCGGGCGTACGAGGCCAGGAAGATCAGCGCGGTCAGGATCGCGACCCAGTAGCCCAGCAGGTACAGCTCGGGCAGTTCCAGCGGCCCGGAGGCGAGGCGGAGCGGCCGGTAGAAGAAGCATAAAAGCGTCGCCAGCGCGGCAGCGACCGATCCCAGGATGATGGTTGAACGCCGTTCTAGCGCGGTCGCCGAGATCGTCACCGGCACGATCAGCATCACCGCGAACGGGTTGTTCAGACCGCCGGTGAGATAAAGCAGGAACGCCAGCTGCGCGGTGTCGAAAAGCTGGATCAACATCGCCTCGGTTTCGCTGAGGCGCTTGCTCTCGGGATAGGCGAACATCGCGATGATGTTTGCCAGCGCCGACGAACCGATGGCGAGGGCGATCGGGCCAATATCGATCATCAGACCGAAGGCGCGCCAGGTGACGAGGAATGCCGTCAGCTGGCCCGAGATGGCGATCCAGCGGAGCGCGATGAGGGTCCGAAGACGCACCCAGTCGCCGCGGTCGCGGCTGGCGAGGATGTGCTGGGCGGTGTCGGCCATTGAGCTCCGGCCCTTTTCGGGCGATGTGGCAACGTGTTGCATTGTTAGGGGCGGGCGGGGCAACGATCAATGAGCCGCGAAAGGAGCACGTGATGACACGCATCTATGCCGGGACCGCGATCGCCCTGATCGCGGTGCTTTTGGGCGCGACCGGCTACATGATCCTGACCGGGTCGGCGAGCGACGACAAGTACGCCGAGTGCCGCGCCACAAACGTCTCGGGCGCCGGTGCCATTGGCGGGCCCTTCACGCTGGTGGACAGCCAGGGCCGGACCGTCACCGACAAGGAGGTCTTCACCAAGCCCTCGCTTCTCTATTTCGGTTATACGTTCTGCCCCGATGTCTGCCCGTTCGACAACGCGCGGAACGCCGAGGCGATCGATATCCTCGACGAGCTTGGCATCGACGCCCAGCCGGTCTTCGTGACGATCGACCCCGAGCGCGACACGCCCGGAGTGATGGGCGACTACGCCGCGAACATGTCCGAGAAGATGATCGGACTCAGCGGTTCGCCCGAGCAGGTCGCGGCGGCCGCCCGGGCCTACCGGGTCTATTCCAAGAAGAACGACAGCGAGGATCCCGACGACTACCTGATGGATCACTCGACCTTCACCTACCTCGTCCTGCCCGAGGATGGTTTCGTGGAATTCTACAATCGCGACGCGACGGCCGATGAGATCGCCCAATCCGCTGCATGTTTCGTCGAGAAGTCCGGCTGAATTGACCCTGCCCCCGTCTGCACCTAGAACGATTCCAGCAAGGCTGGAGACGCGAAGCATGACGGAAAGTCTCGAGGAGGACATCGGACCCGACCGCTCGCTTCTGCTTGTCGACGACGACGAGCCCTTCGTCCGCCGCCTGGCGCGCGCCATGGAGCGGCGCGGCTTCGTTCCCGACGTGGCGCTGACCGTGGCCGAGGGCAAGGCGATTGCCGCCAGCGGTCCTGCCTTCGCGGTGGTCGATCTCCGGCTCGATGACGGCAACGGGCTCGACGTGGTCGAGGCGCTGCGCGCGCGCCGTCCCGATGCAAGGATCGTGGTTCTGACCGGATATGGAGCCATCGCGACCGCCGTCGCGGCGGTGAAGATCGGCGCGACCGACTACCTTTCGAAGCCGGCCGATGCCAACGACATCACCAACGCGCTACTCCAGCGCGCCGAGGCGATGCCGCCGCCGCCCGAGAACCCGATGTCGGCCGACCGCGTGCGGTGGGAGCATATCCAGCGCGTCTACGAGCTGTGCGACCGCAACGTCAGCGAAACGGCGCGGCGGCTCTCGATGCACCGCCGGACGCTGCAACGCATCTTGGCAAAGCGCAGCCCGAAGTAGAGTATCGCGGGGCTTCAGCCTGCGAGGATATTCATGAGACTTGCCCTGACCCTGGCCGCTTCGCTTGTCGCGACGCCCGCCTTTGCACAGACCGGGCAGATCACCCTCGACGGCACCGGCCTGACGCTGGGCGATGGCACCCGCATCGATTTCGGGGCGCCGGCGATGCAGGCGCTTGCCGCCGTTTCGGTCATCCAGGGCGGCCTCTTCTCGCAGGTGTTCCGCAACGAGGAATGCGGCGCCGGACCGATGGAGTTCGCCGCGCTCGAGAACGGGCTGACGCTGCATTTCCAGAACGAGGCACTGGTCGGCTGGCTGGCCAACGGCGGGACCGAACCGCCGCTGATGACCGTGCAGGGCTACTTCCCCGGCATGGAGAAGGCGGCCGTCACCGGCGTCACCTTCGAGGAGACGACGCTGGGCACCGAGTTCGGATCGGACGACGTCTGGGGGATGCTCGACGAGAGCGGTGCGACGGTCCAGATGCTGTGGGCCGGAACGAGCTGCTTCTTCCGGTGAGGCTGCCCGTGCTGCGCGCCCTTCTCGTCACGCTGGTTCTCTGCGGCTGCGTCGCCTCGCCGTCGGGCGGCCCTTCGGGAGGGTCGTCCTCAGGTGTGGTCTCGATGCGGGCCGATGGCGAAGGGCTGCAGCCGGACGGCACGCGCCTCAGGATCGACTTCGGCCGCGCCGAGGCGGGAGCGGTGGCGGCCACCGCGCGGCTGATCGGGTCGCAGCCGTCGGGACGCGAGCAGCCGCAGGGATGCGGCGGGCGGGTGCTGGTGCGCTGGGCGAACGGGTTCGCGATGACCTTCGCGGCGGGCGCCTTCACCGGCTGGACCTCGGGCTCCGGGCGCGGCACGCCGGTCGCCACCGTGACGGGTCTTGCGCCCGGCCAGAGCGCCGCCGCGCTGGCGGGCGCGAGTTTCGAGGACACGCCGCGTGGCCGCGAGTTCCGGGCGGGCGACGTCCGCGGACGGCTCGACGGCGAGGAGATCGCAGTTCTCTGGTCCGGCCAGCCCTGCTTCGTTCCCTGAAAATCATCTGAATGCAGGCCTTTGGCGCCGCTGGCCTACGCAGATAATTTATATTGCTTGTTATCTATATAGCCATGTGGCAATCTACGAATCACCGGACGGAGAATGCCATGCAACTCGACCTCGCCTTCGCCGCCCTCAGCGACCCCACTCGCCGCGCCATCGTGGCCCGGCTGGCAACCGGAGAGGCGACCGTCTCGGAACTTTCGGCCCCGCACCGGCTCAGCCAGCCCACGATCTCGAAGCACCTCAAGGTGCTCGAGACCGCGGGCCTGATCGTCGCCGAACGCGATGCCCAGCGCCGGCCCCGAAAGCTGGTCCCCGAGGCGCTGAAGCTTGTCGCGGACTGGGTCGAGCCCTTCCGCCGGACATGGGAAGGCCGCTTCGACCGGCTGGACGGATTTCTTTCGGATGCCCCGCACAAGGATGACTGAAATGACCCCGATGCCCAAGATCGACGCCTCGGCGATCGAGGTCGATCGCGCCGCCCTCACCATCCGGATGCGTCGCCGGTTCCGGGCCGCGCCGGAGCGCGTGTTCGATGCGTGGACCAAGGAAGACCAGATCGCCAGATGGTGGGACCCGGAAGGGACGCCGCTCGCCGCGTGCCGGATCGACCTGCGCGAGGGCGGACAGTTCAGCCTGACCAACGCGTCACATCCCGACAGGCCGTTCGCGGGCACCTACACCAGAGTGTCGCGCCCGGGCGAGCTGGGGTTCGAAGCGATGGGCGCCACGAGCCTCATCCGGTTCGAGCCACACCAGGACGGAACGCTGATGACCGTCGTGATGACCTGCCGGTCGGCAGAACATCTGGACCAGTTCCTCGCGATGGGCATCCACCGGGGCACCGCAACGACGCTCGACAACCTGGTCGCTTTCCTCGGTGGGGATTGACGCGTCCAGCCTCTCGTTGACGGGAACCCGGCGCGCAATTGAGCGTTGCCGCAACAGTTTCGTGACGGCCCGAATCTATCCTTGCCTTGGGGATGAATGGGGTGCACGCTCAACATGTAGTCCTGTCGAGGAGCCGTTGTTGGCCATCAGCGCTTTGACCCCGCCGCCCACCCCGGAAGACGCACATGAAACGCTTCTGGAATTCCCCGACAACCGCCTCCTGATCGACCTTTGCGGCGAATATGACCGCAACCTCGCGCAGATCGAGCACAAGCTGGGCGTGCAGATCGTGCGGCGCGGCAACCTTCTGTCAGTGATGGGCGAGGCCGGGCCAAGGACGCAGGCGGCCGAGGTTCTGGAAGGGCTCTATGCGCGGCTCGAGGCCGGGCGCGGGCTCGACGCGGGCGATGTGGACGGCGCCATCCGGCTCGGTCATTCGGCCGAGGGGACGGGGACGCGCAAGGGCGACCAGCTGGAAATGTTCCAGGGCGGGCGGGTCGAGGTCGGCACCCGCAAGAAGATCGTCGAGCCGCGGACCGAGGCGCAGAAAGCCTATGTCCGGGCGCTTTATGCCAACGAGCTTTGCTTCGGGATCGGCCCGGCGGGCACCGGCAAGACCTACCTTGCCGTCGCGGTCGCGGTGAACATGTTCATCGGCGGCCATGTCGACAAGATCATCCTTTCGCGCCCCGCCGTCGAGGCGGGTGAGCGGCTGGGCTTCCTTCCCGGCGACATGAAGGAGAAGGTCGATCCCTACATGCAGCCGCTCTACGATGCGCTGAACGACTTCCTGCCGGGCAAGCAGGTCGCCAAGCTCATGGAGGAAAAGCGCATTGAGATCGCGCC
>JBNLCA010000570.1:0-4842 GCA_050303575.1 Paracoccaceae bacterium | reverse complement strand
GGTGCCCAGCGTGACCGTGCCCGCATCGGGCGCCACCTCGCCCAGAAGCAGCTTCAGAAGCGTCGTCTTGCCCACCCCGTTCGGCCCGACGATGGCGACCCGGTCGCAGCGCATCACGCGGAAGTCGAAGCCCCTCACGATCTGCCGGTCGCCGAAGGCCTTGGCGACGCCCTTCGCCTCGATCACCCGCTTGCCCGATTGCGGCCCGGCCTGAAGCTCCATCGCCGCCGTCCCCTGCCGGCGGATCTGGCCGCGCCGCTCCTCGCGCAGCGCCTGCAGGGCACGGACGCGGCCCATGTTGCGCTTGCGGCGGGCCGAGATGCCCTCGACCGCCCACCGCGCCTCGGCCTTGATCTTGCGGTCGAGCTTGTGGCGCGCGGCGTCCTCTTCCGCCCAGGTCGTCTCGCGCCAGTCCTCGAACGCCTCGAACCCCTTGTCGAGTCTTCGGATTTCGCCCCGGTCGAGCCACAAGACCGACCGCGAGAGCGCCCTCAGGAACGCCCGGTCGTGCGAGATGAGGACATAGGCCGCTCTGGTCTCGGCCAGCCGCGCCTCGAGCCAGCGGATTGCCGCGATATCGAGATGGTTAGTCGGCTCGTCAAGGAGCATCAGTTCCGGCTCGGCCGCCAGAAGCCGCGCCAGCGCAGCCCGCCGGCGCTCGCCACCCGAGGCGGTGGCGACCGGCGTTTCGGGCCGGAAGCCCAACCCCTCGGCGGCCATCTCGACGCGGTACTCCTCGCCCGTGGCCAGCCCCGAGGCGGCGAATGCGCCCAGCGTGTCGAAGCCAGTCAGGTCCGGGTCCTGCTCCATATAGCCGACGGTCACACCCGGCGGCACCGAACGGACCCCGCGGTCTGCCTCAACAAGCCCCGCCATCACCTTGAGAAGCGTCGATTTTCCTGATCCGTTTCGTCCGACCAGCGCGATCCGCTCGCCCTCCTGAACGGTCAGCGAGACCCCGTCGAACAGGGGATTGCCGCCGAAAGTCAGGGCGATGTCGGCAAGATGCAGGAGGGGTGCGCGAGCCATGCGCGCCAGCTATCGCGGCCCGTGCGCGGCGTCAACGTCGCCTCAGAACCGGATGTTGAACTTCTCCCGGATGGCGCGGTCCACATCCCTCGGCACCAATGGCTCGGTCGAGGCCGCAAAGATGGCGTCCATCCGCGCCCGAGCCCGCTTCAGGAGATCCGGCCGTCCGTTCTCGGCCCATTCCTTGGGCGAGGTCCGGTCGGCGATCTTGGGATAGACGTACTCCGTCTCCATCAGCCTCAGGGTCTCGGCCGAACCGAGATAGTGCCCCGGTCCGCCGAGGCAGACTTCGCGCATGGTATCCAGGCTGACCAGGTCCTCGGCGACCTCGATCCCCCGCACGCAGCGCAGCGCCTGGCCGAGAAGATCATCGCCCAGCACCATCCCTTCGGGCGAGAAGCCAAGGAGCGAGGCTTGCATCCCCACTGCCTCGTAGATCAGGTTCAGCCCGGAAAGCCCTGCCAAGACGTTGGAAATCGCCTGTTCCCACCCGGCCTGCATGTCCGGCATTTTGCTGTCGGCGATCCCCGCTGCCGCGCCGCCCGGCAGGTCGTAGAACCGGTGCATCTGGGCGCAGCCCGCGGTCAGGAGGGCCTGCTCTGCCGAGCCGCCCGACATGGCCCCGGTCCTGAGGTCCGACACGAAGGGCCAGGTCCCGAAGATCGCCGGATGGCCAGGCGCGATGGCGTTCACATACACCACGCCCGCCAGACACTCGGCGACCGCCTGCACGATGGCCGTGGCGATGGGCGCGGGTGCCGTCGCCCCGGCTTGACCGGCGGACAGCAGCAGCATCGGCATCCCGGCCCGGACCAGCGCCTCCATCGTCCGGCAGCTTTCCTCGGCGAATTTCATCGGCGGCACGACGAAGCAGTTCGAGTTGCTGACGAACGGCATCGCCCGCCAGGCCGCCTCGCCACCCGCGACCATGTGGATCAGCTCCATCCCGCCCGCGACATGCGCTGGCTCGGAGAACGAGGTCCCGACATGTTTGCGCGTTCCCGAAAGACAGGCATACAAGGTGTTCATATCCATGTCGAAATTGTCTTCGACATCGCGGCAGACCATAGTGCGCTGGAAGAAGTGGACGTTGTCCAGATGTTCGGCCAGCCGGGCCGCCTCCCAGAGGTCCTTCGCGGTCGAATCCCGGTAGGTCCCGCTCTCCAGATCGACGATATGGACGGCCGCGCCCGCCGTTCCGAAATGCACCCGGCTTCCCGAGACGTCGAGGTGATAGGCCGGATCGCGCCCGTACAGCGTGATCCCGCGCGCCGCGACGGCCAGCATGTCCTCGACCAGCGCGCGCGGGAACCGGATCCGCCCATCCTCGCCGCGCACCGCCCCGGCCCCAGTCAGGATCTCGACGCCAGAGGGCGGCGCGTTGGCGAGCCCGATCTCCTCGAGCGCCACCAGCGCCGCCTCGTGGATGCGTGCCACCCCGGCATCGGTCAGCGGACGGTACTGTCCGCCCTCCATGCCTGCCCTGACCGGCCGCGCCTCGGCCGCCACAGGCGCCGCACGCAAGGCCCGCCGCGCCTCGCGCCCACCCGACCGGCGGGCCTTCGCGTCTTGAACCTCGGCCATCACATCCTCACTCTCTGACCCTTGGGGTCGTAAAGCGGTTCCAGCGAGGCCCTCGCCCGAAAGCGCCGCCCCGCGACCTCGATCTCCCAGATCGAGCGCAGCATCTCGGGCCCGGTCTCGCCGTCCATCACCGGCGCGTAGCCCATCCCTACCGCGGCCCCGAGCGCGTGGCCAAAGGCGCCGGACGTCAGGATGTCGACGATCCTGCCGTCCCTCAGGATCGGCTCGTTGTGGAAGAGCATCGGTTCGGGGTCGTCCAGCAGGAACTGGATGAGCCGCCGTTTCACGCCCTTCTCCCGCACACGCAGCACCGCGTCCCGGCCGATGAAATCGCCCTTCTCGGACTTCACCGCCCAGCCCAGGCCCGCCTCCTCGACGTGATCTTCGTCGCCGATGTCGTGACCCCAGTGGCGGAACCCCTTCTCCAGGCGGCAGCTGTCGAGCGCGTGGATGCCGGCCAGCGTCGGCTCCTGCTCCATCAGCACTTCGAAGACATGCGCCGCCATCTCGGTCGGCACATAGAGCTCCCAGCCCAGCTCGCCGACATAGCTCACCCGATGCGCCCGTGCATGGGCAAGCCCGATCTCGATTTCCCGAGCCGTGGCAAAGGGAAAGCCGGCATTGCTGAAGTCGTCAGGGCTGACGTTCTGCATCAGCGCCCGCGCCTTCGGACCCATCACGCAGAAGACCGCCTCGGCCGAGGTGATGTCGGTCACCACCGCACGCGCCTCGCCCAGGTGCCGCCTGAGCCAGGCAAGGTCGCGGCGGAGCGTCGCGCCGGGGACGACCAGCAGGAACGCCGTTTCGGAAAGCCGGGTCACCGTCAGGTCGCACTCGATCCCACCTCTGGCGTTCAGCATCTGGGTGTAGACCACCCGTCCGGCATCGACGGCGATCCGCCCGGCGCAGACTCGATCCAGAAACCTTTCTGCATCAGGCCCTTCCACCCTGATCTTGCCAAAGGACGTCATGTCGAAGAGTGCTGCGCCTTCACGCGCGGCCATATGCTCGGCCCGGTGGTTGTCGAACCAGGTCTGCCTGCCCCAGCTATGAGCGTATTCCGGTGCCTGGCCGGGACGTGCGAACCAGTTCGCACGCTCCCATCCCGCGACCTCGCCGAAGACGGCGCCCCGTGCCTTGAGGTCGGCATGGATGGGCGAGCGCCGCACCCCGCGCGCGGTTTCGACCTGCCGGAACGGGAAATGGTCGGCATAGAGAAGGCCCAGGCTTTCCGTCACCCGCTCGCGCAGGTAGCGGCGGTTGCCCTGGAACGGCTGCGCGCGGCGCAGGTCGGTGTCCCAGATGTCGAACGGCGCCTCGCCCTCGTCGATCCAGGCGGCAAGCGCCATGCCCGCTCCGCCCGACGAAACGATGCCGATCGAGTTGTAACCCGCCGCGACCCAGTACCCGGCCAGTTCAGGCGCCGGGCCAAGGTAATAGCGGTTGTCCGGCGTGAAGCTCTCCGGCCCGTTGAAGAAGGTGCGGATGCCGGCCGTTTCCAGCATCGGCAGCCGGTTCGTCGCCTTCTCGAGGATCGGGCCGAAATGGTCGAAATCCGGCGGCAACTCGTCGAAACAGAAACTTTCGGGGATGCCCGCCATGCCCCAGGGCTTTGCCTTGGGCTCGAACGCCCCGATGAGCAGCTTGCCGGCGTCCTCCTTGTAGTAGGCATATTCGTCGGGCACGCGCAGTACGGGGAGTTGCGGAAGATTCTCAATGGGTTCGGTGACGATGTAGAAGTGCTCGCAGGCATGGAGCGGCACCGTCACACCCGAAGCGGCGGCGAGGTCGCGCGCCCACATGCCGCCGCAGTTGACGACGATATCGGCCTGGATCTCGCCCGGCGCGCCGTCCTGTTCCCACCTCACGCCGGTCACCCGGCCGCCTTCGGTCATGACCTCCGTGACCTTCGTATCCTCGACGATCCGGACGCCCTTGGCCCGCGCCCCCTTTGCCAGCGCCAGCGCGATGTTGGCCGGATCGCACTGCCCGTCGCCCGGCAGGTGAACGGCGCCGGTCATTCCTTCGGTGTTGAGGCCCGGATAGAGGCGGCGGACCTCGGCCTCGCCGACCTCCTCGACCTCGATCCCGAAGGCGCGGGCGAGCGACGCGCCCCGCAGCAGCTCCTCGCGCCGTGCTTCGGTGAGCGCCAAGCTGACCGACCCGGTGACCCGCATGCCCGTCGCAAGGCCGGTCTCGGCCTCGAGCCGGCGGTAGAGATCGGCCGAA
>JBNLCA010000569.1:0-4341 GCA_050303575.1 Paracoccaceae bacterium | reverse complement strand
TTCCGCCAGCTCCATGCCGCGGCCTCGGATCCGGGCGGCCCGTCCGAAGGGATCGGACGCCTGCGCCCGCCGGTCTTCGGCCCGCGCCGCGACCGGATGGTGCGGCAGGCGCAGGCCTGGGGGATGCACAGGCTGGAGCAGGCGCTGACCTTGCTGACCGACACCGACCTGACGCTGCGCTCGTCCTCGCAGGCGCCGTCCATGGCGCTGATGGAGCGCGCGCTGATCCGTCTTGCGATGCTGGGCCGGCGGTAAGCGTCCCTGATCCCGCGCACCGTTGCTCCGGGGTGGCAACGCCGCCGGCCTGGGCGTCAGACCAGGACCGCCCGCCCGCTCGCGTCGAAGAGGTGCAGCGCGGACGTGTCGAAGTTCAGCCGTACCTCATCGCCCGCGCGCACCGCCGACTGGCCGTGGTCCTGAGCGGTGACCTGCGTCCCGTCGGACAGCCGCGCATAGACCAGCGTCCGGTCACCCAGCCGCTCGACGACGGTCGCCGTCCCGTCCGTCTGGCCGCCCGCATCCACCACCGTCAGCGCCTCGGGCCGGATGCCCATCTCCCAGGGGCCGGTGCCTTCCGGCACCTTCGGCAGCGTCACAACCGAACCGTCGCCCAGCCGCGCCGTCGCCCGGTCGCCCGCACCCGACAGCTCGACGGGAAGGAAGTTCATCGCCGGCGAGCCGACGAACCCCGCGACGAAGCGCGAGGCGGGGCGGGAATAGACCTCCATCGGTGTGCCCACCTGCTCGATCCGGCAGTCGTTCAGAACGACGATCCGGTCTGCCAGCGTCATCGCCTCGGTCTGGTCGTGGGTGACGTAGATCATCGTCGAGTTCAGCCGCTGGTGCAGCTCGGCCAGCTCGACCCGCGTCCGTACCCGCAGGGCGGCGTCGAGGTTCGACAGGGGCTCGTCGAAGAGGAACGCCTTCGGTTCCTTCACGATGGCCCGGCCGATGGCGACGCGCTGGCGCTGGCCGCCCGACAGTTCCGCCGGACGCCGGTCCAGAAGCCCTTCCATCTCCAGCATGCGCGCCGCCTCGGCCACTCGCGCCTTGATCGCGTCGGGTGGCACGCGGACGTTCTTCAGCCCGAAGGCCATGTTCTCGGCCACCGTCATGTGCGGGTAGAGCGCGTAGTTCTGGAACACCATCGCAAGGTTGCGCTGCCCCGGCGCCAGTCCCTCGGAGCGCACGCCGTCAATCGTCAGCGCGCCGTCGTCGATCGTCTCGAGACCTGCGATCATCCGCAGAAGCGTGGACTTCCCCGACCCGGACGGCCCGAGGAACACGACCAGCTCGCCCGACGCGATGTCGAGGCTGAGATCGCGGATCACGTCCACCGCGCCGAAACGCTTGGACACGCCCGCCAGAGATATCTGCGCCATTGTATCCTCCCCTTAGGATCATCATTCCGGGTAGGTATCCAAAGTCAAGATATCGTAGGACCGCAGGCCCGGAGGAACATGGCCTCAGAGGAAGTCGTCGCGCCGGGGCGTGAAGCCGTCGATCAGGGTGCCGGGCTCGAGGCAGACGCAGCCATGCACCGCGTTCGACGGGATCACGAAGGCATCGCCTGGCTCGACCTCGAACGCGCGTCCGTCCACGGTGAAGCGGAAGCGGCCGGACTGGACGAAGGTCGACTGCACGTGCGGGTGCGAATGAAGCGCGCCCTCTGCGCCCCTGGCCTTGAAGCGGAACGCCACCGTCATCAGTGCCGGTTCCTCGGCCAGCACCTGCCGGGTGACGTTCTCGCCGGTCGGGACCTCGGGAAAGCTCATGGGCACCTCAATGGAACAGCGACGGCAGCCACAGCGAAAGCGCCGGAATGTAGCTGACCAGCATCAGCGTCGTGAAGGCCGCGCCGTAAAACGGCCAGATCGTCTTCATCGCCTGGCCGACCGAGATCTTGCCAACCGCGCAGCCGACGAAAAGCACCGCGCCCACCGGTGGCGTGCAAAGCCCGATGCCGAGGTTCAGGACCATGATGACGCCGAAGTGCACCGGGTCGATGCCGAAGGCCTGCGCCACCGGCAGGAAGATCGGCGTGGTGATGACGATGAGCGGCGCCATGTCCATGAACGTGCCCAGGATCAGCAGGACGACGTTGATGAGGAGGAGGATCAGGATCGGGTTGTCGGTGAGCTCGCGCATCATCTCGACCATCGTGGTCGGGACCTTCAGAAGCGCCAGCAGCCAGCCGAACGAGGCGGCGCAGCCGATCACCATCAGCACCATCGCGGTGGTGCGGACGGCGGCGAAGGTGGCGGCCTTGAAATTCTCCCAGCTCATCGTGCGGTAGACAAGCACGGTGACGAGGACGGCATAGACCGTCGCGATGCACGAGCTTTCCGAGGCGGTGAAGACACCCGAGCGCACGCCGCCGAAGATGATCGCGATGAGCAGGATCCCCGGCATCGCGCTGACGAAGAGATCGCCCACCACCTTCCAGCCCTGGAACGGCTCGGTCGGGTAGTTGCGCCGCTTGGCGACGAACCAGGCGGCGACCATCAGCGTCAGCGCCAGCAGGAGGCCCGGGATGATTCCGGCGGTGAAGAGGTCGGCGATCGAGATCTTCCCGCCGGCCGAGATCGAATAGATGATCATGTTGTGGCTGGGCGGGATCATCAGCGCGATGATCGAGGCGGTGACGGTGATGTTGACCGCGTAGTCGACGCCGTAGCCGCGCGCCTTCATCTGCGGCACCATCAGCCCGCCGATGGCCGAGGCGTCGGCCGCGGCCGAGCCCGAGATGCCGCCGAAGAGGACCGAGGCCGAGATGTTCACCTGGCCGAGGCCGCCGCGCATGTGGCCGACCACCGAGCCCGCCAGCGCAACAAGCCGTCGCGCAATGTCGCCGCGCACCATCAGCTCGCCCGCGTAGATGAAGAACGGGATCGCCAGGAGCGCGAAGACGGAGATGCCCGAGTTCAGCCGCTGGAACACGACGACCGGCGGCATGCCGAGATAGAGGATCGTCAGGAACGAGGCGACGCCCAGGCAGAAGGCGACCGGCGTTCCGATGAGCAGCAGGAACGCGAACGAGCCGAAGAGGATCCAGAGTTCCATCACGCCTCCTCGTGATCGTCGCCGAAGCGCGACGTTGGCAGCCCTGCCGCCCGCCGCGCCAGCCGCTCGGCCGAGAAGAGCGTGACGAGGACGCCGCCCCCGACCAGCGGCAGGAAGTCGACCGCGCCCGAGACGCCCAGCGACGGCAGGTCGATATGCGCCACCGACGCGGCAAGCTGGGTCCCGAACCAGACCATGCCGGCCCCGAAGGCGCCGACGAAGAGATCCGAAATCGAGAAGAGCCACAGCTTCACGCGCTCGGGCACCACCGCGATCAGCACGTCGAAGCTGAGGTGATAGCCCTCGCGAATGCCGACCGCCGCACCGAAGAAGATGAACCATCCCATCAGGATGACGGCGAGCGGCTCGCTCCAGACGATCGAGCTGTTCAGCACGTAGCGGAAGAAGACCTGGCCGAAGACGACCGTCGTCATCAGCACCAGGGATATGCCGGCGATCCAGAGCGCCAGACGCGACAGCACGCCAAGAAGGCGCGCGATGATTAGCATCATGTCCTGCACTTCGGAGGCTCCGGCTGGGAGAGGGGGCGCCGAGGCGCCCCCGCCTGACTTACTCGGTCGCCTGGATGCGGGCGACCAGGTCCTTCAGCACGTCCGAGGTGACGTGCTTTTCATAGACCGGCACCATCGCCTCGATGAACGGGGTCTTGTCGATGTCGGTGATGACCTCGACGCCCGACGCTTCGACCTTGGCCATCGACTCGGCCTCGCGCGCGCCCCAGAGCTCGCGCATGTAAGGCACCGCTTCCTTGGCCGCCTCGCGCACCGCCGTCTGGTCCTCGGGGCTCAGCTTGTCCCAGGTGACCTTCGACATGACCAGGACTTCCGGAACGATCAGGTGCTCGTCCAGCGTGTAGTACTTGGCGACCTCGAAGTGGCCCGAGCTTTCATAGGACGGCGGGTTGTTCTCGGCGCCGTCGATCACCCCGGTCTGGAGCGACGAATAGACCTCGCCATAAGGCATCGGCGTCGCGTTCGCGCCCAGCGCCGCCATCATGTCGACGAAGATGTCCGACTGCATGACGCGCACCTTCATGCCCTCGAGGTCGGCCATCGAGGTGATCGGACGCTCGGAGTTGTAGAAGCTGCGCGAGCCGGCGTCGTAGAAGGCAAGCGCGATGTAGCCGTGCGGCACGAAGGCCGCCGCGATGTCGTCGCCGATCGGGCCGTCCATGACATGGTGCATGTGCTCGACCGAGCGGAAGATGTACGGCAGCGAGACGACCTTGGTCTCCTCGATCTCGTTGTTGAACGGGCC
>JBNLCA010000568.1:0-11812 GCA_050303575.1 Paracoccaceae bacterium | reverse complement strand
AAAAGAGCGACTAGGAGCGTCGGCCTGCTTCCTTGTGCCGAAAATACTCCGGGGGAGTCGCCCGTCAGGGCGACGGGGGCAGCGCCCCCGCCGTAGCGAAGCGGAGGCAAGATAATGGCCGAAGCGAAGCGGAGGCAGGCTACCGGTTTCCGAAGCGAAGCGGAAGCCAACCAAGGAAGCTCCCGAGCGCAGCGAGGCCGCCGAAAGCCCCGCGCGTCAGCGCAGCCGGGTCCGGCGCGGGGACGTGCGCAGCGCAAGGCTTCGCCCCGACCCGAGCAGGAAGCCCGCTCTTGATGGGTATCAGTTCAGGTGAACCTGAAGCGGGTAGCGCCCGTTCTCGAAGTCGCCGAAGAGATCGCTGAGGTCGGGATGATCGACCGGCTCGCCGGTGTCGTCGGGCACCAGGTTCTGCTCGGAGACATAGGCCACGTAGTAATCGTGGTCGTTCTCGGCAAGCAGGTGGTAGAACGGCTGGTGCTTGTTGGGGCGGCTGTCCTCGGGGATGGCGTCATACCATTCCTGGGTGTTCGAGAACTCGGGATCGACGTCAAAAACCACCCCCCGGAACGGATGCTTCCGGTGGCGGACGACCTGTCCGAGATGATATTTGGCCCGCTGCGTCAGCATGCCATTGCAACCCCCATGCCTCACAATTAGACGTCCGGCGGTTCGATTGCAAATGTTTGCGCCGGGATCGGGGGAAACAATCTGTGACGCTCACTTTGACAGTGCTCGAGATCGTCGCGCCCGTTTTTCTGTTGGCTGCGGTGGGGTTTGGCTGGGTCCGGTTGGGGTTCGAATACCGGATGGAATTCGTCACCCGGCTCGCCATGACGCTGTCGGTGCCCTGCCTGATCTTCACCGCGCTGATGAAGACCGATGTCGATCCGGCGGCGATCACCCAGGTCTCGCTGGCCTCGGCCGCGGCCTACGGGATCATCACGCTTGCCTTCTTTGCCTTCGTCGCGGCGATGCGGATGCGGCAGGCGACCTACCTCTCGCCGCTGGTCTTCGGCAACACCGGCAACCTCGGTCTTCCGCTGGCCCTCTTCGCCTTCGGCGAGGAAGGGCTGGGCTATGCCGTCGTCATCTTCGCGGTGATGGCGGTCTGGAACTTCACCTTCGGCGTCTGGCTGGTCTCGGGCGGCGGAAGCCCGGTGCGGGCCATCAAGGAACCGCTGGTCTGGGGCACGCTTGCCGGCGGGCTCTTCCTCTGGCAGGGCTGGGAGACGCCGACCTTCCTCACCCGTTCGCTGGAACTGATCGGCCAGATGGCGATCCCGCTCATGCTCATCACGCTTGGCGTCGCGGTGGCGCGGCTGCATCCGGCGCAGCTCGGACGGGCGGTCTGGCTCTCGGTCATCAAGGTCGCGTTCTGCGTGGCCGTCGGATGGGGCGTTGGCGTCTGGTTCGGCCTGCCGAAGGTCGCCTTCGCGGTCCTCGTCCTGCAGGTCTCGACCCCGGTCGCCGTCACCTCGTACCTGATCGCGCAGAAATACGCGCCCGACGAGGCCGACGCGGTGGCGGGCCTAGTCGTCGTCTCGACGCTCCTTTCGGTCGTCACCCTTCCCCTGACTCTTGCCTTCGTGATCTGACGGGGATTCCCGGCGGCGCCAAAATCCCGTATGGTCGCCGGAAAAAGCGAGAGAGGCAGATGAGCAGGTTTCTCCGCGCAGCCCTGATCTTGTTGGTCGCCTCCTGCGGGGCGGGCAACCAGCAGGCGCCGCGCAATTTGGACGACGCATGCGCGCTGAAGCGCGAGCGGCCGGAATTCTTCCGGGCGATGGAGCGCACGCAGGCGCGCTGGAACACTCCGGTCCCGGTGCTGGCGGCGATGATCTACCAGGAATCGAAGTTCGACGGCGACGCGCGGACGCCGTTCCGCTACGCGCTGGGCGTGATCCCGATGGGGCGGCAGTCGTCGGCCTACGGCTTCGCCCAGGCGCTCGACGCGACCTGGGAGGAATATCAGGAGGATGGCGGCGGCCGCGGCGCGCGGCGCGACAGGATCGAGGACGCGACCGACTTCATGGGCTGGTACATGAACACCACGGTCGAGAAGAACGGCATCCCGCTCAGCGACGCGCGCAACCAATATCTTGCCTATCACGAAGGCCATGCCGGCTTTGCCCGCGGCAGCTACAATTCCAAGGCCTGGCTGATCCGCGTCTCGGGCGAGGTCGCCGAGCGGGCCGAGATGTACTACGTCCAGCTTCTGACCTGCCCCTGACCCCTTCGTGGGCGCGGGCGGGGCCGACCTTGGCCGGCGTCAGGCGCGGCGGCTGGCGATGTCGGCGATGCCCAGCGTCTCGAGTACCTTCGCCTCGATCTGCGGCGCGTTCATGCCTGCGGTGGCGTACATGTCCTCGGGGCTCGACTGGTCGATGAAGATATCGGGCAGGACCATCGAGCGGAACCTGAGACCGCGGTCGAAGATCCCCTCGTCCGCAAGAAGCTGGGCGACATGGCTGCCGAACCCGCCGACGGCGCCCTCTTCGACGGTAATCAGCGCCTCGTGCTCGGCCACCAGCTGGAGGATCAGCGCGCGGTCGAGCGGCTTGGCGAAGCGCGCATCGGCGACGGTCGGGCTTATGCCGCGTTGACCCAAGCTCTCGGCCGCCTTCAGCACCTCGGCGAGCCGGGTGCCGAAGGACAGGATCGCGACACGCCCGCCCTCGGCGATGATCCGGCCCTTGCCAATTTCCAGTGGCGTGCCCCGCTCGGGCATCTCGGTTCCGACCCCCTCGCCGCGCGGATAGCGGAAGGCGATCGGCCCCTCGTCATGCGCCGCGGCGGTCGCAACCATGTGCACGAGCTCGGCCTCGTCGGCGGCGGCCATGACCACGAACCCCGGCAGGTTCGACAGGTAGGCGACATCGTAGGCGCCGGCATGGGTTGCCCCGTCGGCACCGACCAGTCCGGCCCGGTCGATGGCGAACCGCACCGGCAGACGCTGGATCGCGACGTCGTGGACGACCTGGTCATAGCCGCGCTGGAGAAACGTCGAATAGATCGTGCAGAACGGTTTCAGCCCGCCTGCCGCCATGCCGGCCGAGAAGGTCACCGCGTGCTGTTCGGCGATGCCGACATCGAAACACCGCGACGGGAACCGCTCGGCAAAGAGGTTCAGGCCGGTCCCGTCCGGCATCGCCGCGGTCACCGCGACGATCTTGTCGTCGACTTCGGCCTCGCGGATCAGGCTTTGCGCGAAGACCTTTGTGTAACTCGGTGCGTTCGAGGCGGCCTTGACCTGCTTGCCGGTCACCATGTCGAACTTGGCCGTAGCGTGGCCCCTGTCGGCGGCACTTTCGGCGGGCGCGTAACCCTTGCCCTTCTTGGTCAGCACATGGATCAGCATCGGCCCGGTCGCCCGTGACTTGACCGTGCGCAGGACAAGGAGAAGCTGCTCCATGTCGTGCCCGTCGATAGGGCCGACATAGGAGAACCCGAGCTCCTCGAAGAGCGTTCCGCCGACCGTCATGTGCTTGAGCATGTCCTTGGCGCGGCGGGCGCCTTCGCGGAACGGCTCGGGCAGCAGGCTCACCGCGCCCTTGGCGGCGGCCTTGAACTCCTGGAACGGATCGCCGGCGTAAAGCCGCGACAGGTACGCCGACATCGCGCCCACCGGCGGCGCGATCGACATCTCGTTGTCGTTGAGGATGACGAACATCCGCTTCTTCAGATGCCCGGCATTGTTCAGCGCCTCGTAGGCCATTCCGGCCGAGATCGCGCCGTCGCCGATGACCGCGATGGCGTCGCCCAGGCCAGGCTCGGGCGCACCGCCCAGATCGCGGGCAACGGCATAGCCCAGGGCCGCCGAGATCGAGGTCGAGGAATGTGCCGCGCCGAACGGGTCGTAGGGCGACTCCGACCGCTTGGTAAACCCGCTCAGTCCGCCCTTCTGGCGCAGGGTGCGGATCCGGTCGCGCCTTCCGGTCAGGATCTTGTGCGGATAGCACTGGTGCCCGACATCCCAGATCAGCCGGTCCCTCGGCGTGTCGAAGACGGCGTGCAAGGCCACCGTCAGCTCGACGACGCCAAGTCCGGCGCCGAGGTGCCCGCCGGTCTCGCTCACTGCCGAGATCGTCTCGGCGCGAAGTTCGGCCGCAAGCTGCGTCAGCTCGCGATCGCTCAGCGCCTTGAGGTCGGCGGGCGTCTTCACCCGGTCAAGCGTCGGTGTTTCGGGCCGCATGGGGCCTCCTTCAGTTCTTCCGCGCGATAACGAAGCGCGCGGCGTCCCGCAAGCCGTCTGCCTTGCTTCCGTAGGGCTCCAAGGCTGCCTCGGCCATGGTTACCAGATCCCTAGCGCGTTCCTTCGCGCCGTCCAGACCCAGAAGCGAGACGAAGGTCGCCTTTCCGGCGCCGGCATCCTTGTTCAACCGCTTGCCTGCCGCTGCCTCGTCGCCTTCCACGTCCAAGATGTCGTCGGCGATCTGGAAGGCAAGGCCTAGGGCCGTGGCATAGGCGCGCAAGGGGACGGGGTCCGCACCTGCCAGAACGGCGCCCGCCTCGGCCGACCAGCCGATCAGCGCGCCGGTCTTCTTCGCCTGCAACTCGGTGATCTGGTCGAGCGTCAGCGGTCCCGCGGTCTCGGCCGCGATATCCAGCATCTGGCCGCGGACCATGCCCTCGCGTCCCGCCGCACGGGCGAGGCCGGAAACCAGCTCTGCGCGGACCTCCGCGCTCGCCTCGCCCCCGGCCAGAAGCTCGAACGCCAGCGTCTGGAGGGCATCGCCCGCCAGGATCGCCGTCGCCTCGTCCCACTTGATGTGAACCGTCGGCTGGCCGCGCCTCAGGTCGTCATCGTCCATCGCCGGCAGATCGTCATGGACCAGAGAATAGGCATGCATCGCCTCGACCGCAGCGGCCGCGAACACCGCGCGATCCGGCGACAGGCCGAAGAGCGCCGCACTCTCGAGGACAAGGAACCCGCGCAGCCCCTTGCCGCCCGTCACCGCGTGCCGCATCGCCGCCGTCAGCGCATCGTCTCCGATCAGCGCCTCAAGCAATCGCGCCTCGGTCCGGGCGCGCGCCTCGGCCAGCCGCTCGGCGAACATCAAAGACCTTCGGCGGGTTTCGTTCCGGTGGGCTGACCGCCCTCGCCCAGGGTGATCTGCGCGACCTTCTCCTCGGCCGCCTTCAGCTTCGCCTCGCAATGCGCCTTGAGCGCCGCGCCGCGTTCGTAGAGCTTGATCGAATCCTCAAGCGGCACGTCGCCCCGTTCCAGCGACGAGACGACCTTTTCCAGCTCGCCCATCGCATCCTCGAAGCTCATGTCCCCGACCGCCTTGCTCATTCGCCCCGCTCCATCAGCACCTTCACATGGGCCGCGCACGAAGCGGCCAGCGCGTCCAGATCATAGCCGCCCTCGAGGGTGGAGACCACCCGGCCGCCGGCGTGTTTGTCCGCCAGGTCGCACAGCCGGCCGGTGACCCAGGCGAAGTCGTCCTCGACCAGTTCCATCTGCGCCAGCGGATCGTCGCGGTGCGCGTCGAAACCGGCCGAGATCAGCACCGCCTCGGGCGCGAAATCGTCGAGCGCGGGCAGGACCAGGTCTTCCATCGCCGCGCGGAACGCGCGTCCCCCGGCGCCCGGCGGCAGCGGCACGTTCAGGACGTTGCCGTGCGCGCCGGTCTCGTGCCGGTCGCCCGAGCCGGGATAAAGCGGCATCTGGTGTGTCGAGGCGAAAAGCGTGCGCGCCTCGTCCCACAGAAGATCCTGCGTGCCGTTGCCGTGATGGACGTCGAAATCCATCACCGCGACGCGTTTCAGCCCGTGATGATCGAGAAGCCGCTTGGCCCCGATGGCGATGTTGCCGAAGAGGCAGAAGCCCATCGGCTTCTCTCGCTCGGCATGGTGGCCGGGCGGGCGGATCGCACAGAAGGCATTCTGCGCTTCGCCCGCCATCACCATGTCCGCGGCAAGGCACACCGCCCCCACCCCGCGCATCGCCGCCTGATAGGATTTGGGAGAGACGAACGTGTCCGGGTCCAGCCCGGTAAAGGTCTCCTGCGGCACCGCCTCGCGGATGAAGTCGTGATAGTCGCGCGGATGGCAGCGGGTCACGTCCTCGACCGTCCCCATCGGCGCCTCGACCCTGCGAAGCGCCGAAAACTCGGGCGCCGACAGCGCGGCATTGATCGCTTCGAGCCGGGCGACCCGCTCGGGATGGCCCTGGGGCGTTATGTGAAGAAGACAGTCGGGATGGGTGAGGAGGGCTGTGGTCATGCCTGTCAGGCAACAGCAATCGACTGCCTGCCGCAAGCCCCTCCGTCCGGACCGAAATCTGGCCCGCTTCTGGTTCTCAGATATCCTCGCGGGTGAATTGGGCTGGAGGCCCGCTAGGGGGGACACCCCCTCCTGACCGGGATCAATCCGGCTGCAGCATGTACCCCGCCCCGCGCACCGTCTGAAGGTAGCGCGGCTGCTTGGGGTCGGATTCAATCTTGCGCCTCAGCCGGGTGATCTGCACGTCGATGGCGCGTTCCTGCGCCTGCCCTCCCGAGCGGCCGAGTTCGTCGACCAGCTGGATGCGGCTCAGCGCCTCGCCGGGGCGGGCCGAAAAGATGCGCATCAGCTGCGCCTCGGTCGCGGTCAGCCGGACGAGGGCCTCGCCACGCCACATTTCGCCGCGCTCGATGTCGTAGCGGACCGGGCCGAGGGTCAGGACCTTGGGCGCGGTGTCGGCGGCCTTCGCCTCGGGCACGCGGCGAAGGATGGCGTTGATCCTGAGCAGCAGTTCCTTCGGCTCGAACGGCTTGACGAGGTAATCGTCGGCGCCGGCCTCGAGCCCGGCAATCCGGTCGGCGGTCTCGCCCTTGGCGGTCAGGAGGAGGATCGGCGTGCATGCGCGGGTCCGGAAGTCGCGGGTGAAGCTGACCCCGTCCTCGCCCGGCATCATCACGTCGAGCACGATCAGGTCGAACTCCAGCCCCGACAGGATCCGCCGCGCATGCGCTGCGTCGCGCGCGGCGGAGACCAGAAACCCGTTCCGCATCAGGTACTTCTGGAGAAGCCCCCGGATACGCTCGTCGTCGTCGACGATCAGGAGATGCGCGTCGGCCGTCATGCACCGTCCTTCATTGTCTGGAACTGCCGGCGCATGTTGGCGTCCATCATCGCCTCGAGCACTTCGCGGAAGCCCGCCACCGCCACCGGCCCCGCAGCGCGGTAGGCGGCGCGCATGCGGGCCCGCTGGGCGTCACTGAGCTCGCGTTCGAGGTCGGCACCCTTGGCGGTCAGGAACAGGTGCCGCTCGCGCTTGTCGCGCTTGCCGACACGGCTTTCGACAAGGCCGTCCTCGATCAGCGTCCTCAGCACACGGTTCAGCGACTGCTTGGTGACGCCGAGGATCGACAGGAGATTGTTCACCGTCGTCCCGGGCGCGCGGTTGATGAAATGGATCGCCCGGTGATGCGCCCGGCCATAGGCATGGTTCTCGAGAATGCGGTCGGGGTCGGCGGTGAAGCCGCGATAGGCGAAGAACATCGCCTCGATTCCCTGGCGCAGCTGCTCGTCGGTGAGGAAAAGCAGGTTCTCTCCGCCCTGACTTCCTGCCCTGTCGGCCATGCCGCCTCCCCTCGTACGGACCGCTCGCCGTGAAGTTTATGTCAGCCTTGTTGACTTTCCAAGGGTGAACTGTTAGCGAATCCCCCGAAATCGCGCAACTTTATGTCCGAAGCGGACTTATGTGGCGCAACAAATGAAAAGCGTGCCTAAGGAGTAGCATCATGGCGGGCGCCTATGACGATCGCGACGGCAAGATCTGGATGGACGGCAAACTGGTCGAATGGCGCGATGCGAAGGTGCATATCCTGACCCATGCGCTGCACTACGCCTCGTCGGTTTTCGAAGGCGAGCGCTGCTACAACGGCAAGATCTTCAGGGGCCATGAACATTCCGAGCGGCTGCTGAAATCCGGCCGTCTCCTCGACATGGAAATTCCCTACACTGCCGACGAGATCGACGCCGCCAAGGAGGCGATGCTCAAGGCGAATGGCTGGACCAACGCCTATGTTCGGGCGGTCGCCTGGCGCGGCGCCGGCGAAGACATGGGTGTCTCGGCCAAGCGCAACCCGGTTCGGATGGCGGTCGCCGGCTGGGAGTGGGGCAACTACTACGGCGACGCGAAGATGAAAGGCGCCAAGCTCGACATCTCGAAATGGAAACGGCCCTCGCCCGAGACGATCCCGTCCGAGGCGAAGGCCGCGGGGCTCTACATGATCTGCACCATGTCCAAGCACGCCGCCGAGGCGAAGGGCTGCTCGGACGCAATGATGTTCGACTACCGCGGCTACGTCGCGGAGGCGACGGGCGCCAACATCTTCTTCGTCAAGGACGGCGAGGTGCACACGCCCAAGGCCGACTGCTTCCTGAACGGCCTGACCCGGCAGACGGTGATCCAGATGCTCAAGGACATGCAGATCAAGGTCCACGAGCGGCACATCATGCCCGACGAGCTGGAAGGGTTCGAGCAGTGCTGGCTGACCGGCACGGCGGCCGAGGTCACGCCCGTCGGCCAGATCGGCGACTACAATTTCGAGGTCGGCGAGCTGACGCGCCGTGTCTCCGAGGATTACGAGAAGCTGGTCCGGGCATGAGCCCGGACGCCGCCCGCGCCTTCGCGGCGGAGTGGCTGGCGGGTTGGAATGCGCACGATCTGGGCCGCATCCTGGCTCACTATTCCGAGGATGTGGTCTTCCGGTCGGAGAAGGCCGGGATCCTGACCGGCGTGGGGACAGTACGGGGCAAGTCTGCGCTGAGCGCCTATTGGGCCGAGGCGCTGAAGCAGCAGCCCGAACTGCGCTTCGAGCTTCTGGGCGTCTATGCCGCGCCGGACGCTGTCACGATCCGCTACCGGAACCAGACCGCCACCGAAGTCTGTGAAACTCTGTTCTTCGGACCGGACGGCCTTGCCGTCTCCGGCGCCGCGTGCCGGCCGGTCTGACGGGGCGTCAGGCCTTCATCTTTGCAATGATCGGCTCGAGCGTCTTCATCAGCGGGTCGAGCTCCAGATTCCCCTTCGCGGGCATCTCGATCCCGGCGATTTCCATCCCGACAACCTCGCTCTTGGCGATCACCTTCACCGCCTTGCCGAGGTCCCTGAGGGACAGCCCGCCCGGCACTTCGTGCTCGCACGGCACGGTGCCGATCTTCAGGACGTCGCAGTCGAGGTGAACATAGACCGGCCGGCCGGCCACGGCCTTCTCCAGGGTCTTGATCATGCTCCAGCCGGGTTGGATCACCGTGATGCCGCGCTCCTCGATCACCCGCCGCTCGGCCGATTCGAGAGCCCGCGTACCGAACAGGATGACGTTGCCGAGGTCCAGGCTGGCGCCGAGTTGGCTGTCCCACAGCCCGCCCGGTCCGGCCAGCGCCATGCCGCCGATATCGCCACTGGCCGAAGTCTGTGGCGTGTTCAGATCGCCATGCGCATCGAACCACACGATGACCGCGTCGGGCCGCGCGCCGGCCACCGCAGGGATCGTCGCCAGCGACGCGCCGCAGCGGCTGGTTGCCGAAAGGGGCCGTTTGCCGAGCTTCATAAGCGTCTGGAAATGCGACGAAAGTGTCAGAAGCTCGGGCACAGCGGCGGCGTGTTCGGCGCGCCAGCCGTGGTTCATCGCCGCGCGCGGCGTGCCGACGATGGCGGGTACGACGCCGAGCGTGTCACCGTAGTGCCGTCCTATTGCCAGAGCCGCGGGCCGTGCAAGGTCGTTGCGGTCCCCCGCACGTCCCTGAAACACCGTCAGAGCGATTTCCGCCATGTCTTCCCCAAGAACCGCCCCCGCCCGGACGTTTCCGCCCGATACATTGCACGATCGGAGCGCTTGAAGGAACCCCTTACCGCAGGAGCCTGAGAAGGGCAGTCTCGGCGCGCGAGAGGCCCTTCGCGGCGCGGCTCAGGCGCACCGGCCGGTCACTCTCCGCCAGGGCGAGCACCTTCGGGTGGATGTAGCTTTGCCGCGCGACGGTGGGCGTGTTCGCCAGCCGCTCGGCAGCGGCGCGGGCAAGGTCGGCGAGTTTCGACGCGGGCTCTGCCAGATGCGCCTCGAACGCGGCGAGGCTGCCGGCCCACGTGCGGAAGGTCTTCGCGGTGAACTCGCCGCCGCCCGCCTCGGCGAGGTAGTCGTTGAGATGGCTCGACGTCACCCGGCGGACTTCGCCCTCCGCGCGGATCCAGGTGAAGAGCTCGGCCCCCGGCAGGTCGCGCGCCGCCTGAAGGACGCGCATCAGCCGGCGCGAGCGGATGTTGCGCTGTACGCGCCTTCCGCCCTTGCCGACCCATCTGAGGCTCAGGCTGCCCGCGCCGACCCGCAGGTTCGAGCGCCTGAGGGTGGTCGCGCCGTAGGTGCCGTTCTCGGCCGCGTAGCTGTCGTTGCCGACGCGGATGGCAGTCTCGTCGATCAGCAGCGTCGCTGCGGCGAGCGCGAAGGCGGGATCGCCGGGCTCCTTCCTCAGGTCACGCGCCACGATGCGCCGTATCTCGGGAAGCGCCTTGCCGAAATCCGCGAGCGCGTCGAACTTGGCCTGCGAGCGGGTCTCGGTCCAGTCGGGGTGATAGCGGTACTGCTTGCGCGAGCGTGCGTCGAAGCCCGTGGCCCAGAGATGGCCGTTCGCCTTGGGCGTCATCCAGACTTTCTCGTAGGCCGGAGGCACGGCCATCGCGGCGAGACGCTCGCGCTCGGTGACGTCGTCGATCGAGGTGCCGTCCGGCGCGATGTAGGCAAAGCCGCGTCCGTGTCGACGGCGGGTGATCCCCGGACGACTGTCGGGATAGAAGACCAGTCCCATCGTGCACCTCCGGCGCCAGAACGCGCGGCGCGTGCGGCGGTTCCCGTTGCGCATGCCCGCGACGCGTGGTTGAGATGGCGCCATGACCGCCACTTCCACGCCCGGGGCGGGCCGCATCCTCGCGCTCGACCTTGCCCGCACCACCGCGCTGGTGGGAATGGTGATCTACCATTTCACCTATGATCTCTCGGCCTTCGGCTGGCTGCCGCCCGGCTATGCCACGCACGGCGGATGGGCGATCTTCGCGCGGATCGTGGCCGGGAGTTTCCTCTTCCTCGCCGGGGTCAGCCTCTACCTCGCGCACGGGGCGGCCATCCGCTGGCGGCCGTTCCTGATCCGGGCGGCGCAGATCGCGGCAGGCGCTGCAATCATCACGGTGACAACCTATTTCTGGATCGCGCCCACGGCCTACGTCTTCTACGGCATCCTGCATGCGATCCTGGTGTCGAGCTTCATCGGCCTCGCCTTCCTGCGGCTGCCGTGGATCGTGACGCTGGCGGCGGCGGCGCTGGTCGTCCTGGCGCGGATCTACCTCACGCATCCGGCCTTCGACGCGCCGCTGCTGGCGTGGGTCGGGCTCTATACAGGGCCGACACCACGCAGCATCGACTTCGTGCCGGTCTTCCCGTGGCTGGCGCCGTTCCTTGCCGGGCTGGCGCTGAGCAAATGGGCTGTGGTGTCGGGCGTGGCCGAACGGCTGAGGTCGGCCGTGCCTCCCGGTCCGATGGCGCGGGCAGTTGCGTGGCCGGGGCGGCACACGCTGATCATCTACCTCGTCCACCAGCCGGTGCTGAACGGAATCCTCTGGCTGGTGGCCATGTCGCTGCGTTAGCGAAGGCGCAATTCCGGCAGAAGCTTGAGCGCGCGGTCGAGGCCGATCTGGCGAACCAGCTCGTCAATGGGAAGTCCGGGGCCTGTCTCACGCGGCGTGGGCGAGGCGATGCAGGCCCTGGTCCAGTCGATCCGATGATGTTTCATCACTGCTCTCCGTTTTCAAAAGAACGCGGAAGAGTGAATC
>JBNLCA010000567.1:0-5446 GCA_050303575.1 Paracoccaceae bacterium | reverse complement strand
GCGTCGGCGAGGTCGCCGAAAGCCTCCGGTTGTCGCGCAACTCGGCGATGCTCTTCAGGAGCGCGTCGACGGGGCGGCCGCCAAGCTCGCCGTCCAGGAGGACGTGCCAGCTGGTGAACCGCTCCGCGATACGCTCGACCTGGCGCTCGGTGGAATCCTCGGCCGCGGCGCCGGCGCGGGCCTGGTTCTTGTTGCCGACATTGTCCCGGGCGTATTTGAGCAGGAACCGCTGAAGGCCCGACGACTGGCCCTCGGCCCGGCCGAAGCCGTAGGAGCCGAGCTTGGACAGGAACGTGCCGTTCGCAAGGTCCTCCTCGGACATCGAGCCCATGTCGTCGAGAAGACGGGTCAGCCCGGTTTCCTTCTCGACCTGCGCGACCAGATGCAGGATCGGCGAGTCCGTCGGCGAGGCCAGCTTGCCCAGCCGGTCGAACGAGGGGCCGTCGTTCGCCACCGAAGCGACGGTGACGCGCGAGAGCATGCCGGTCCAGGAGGCGATGAAATCGAGCTCGTAGAGCCGGTGCAGATCCGGTTCCAGCCGGGCCAGATACTCGTCGTAATTGACGCGCGAGGCGGCATCGCCCAGCACCCACCTGTCATCTTCCAGCCGCTGCCGCGCGACGGTCAGTTCCTCGAAGAAGTAGTTCCAGTAGCCGTCGAACGTATAGAGCCCCGGCACACCCAGATCGGTGATCGGCGTGCCGTCGGTGGTGGTGAAGGCATCCGCGGCACCGATGACCCGGTCGGTGAGGTCGAAGTCGACGACCCCGGACAACGCAGCGCGGTCCTTGATGGCGGCATAGGCCTGCTGGGCCAACGGCAGATCGACGATGGCGTCGCGCGCCTGGCGCACCAGCTCGGGGTCGATGGCCAGGGTCGGCGTGCGGTCGTCGTCAAGCTCGAGCATCGCCGCCAGGTGCGCCTCGAGCGCGTCGCGCTCGTCCAGTTGCCCGGCCGAGGGGAAGGCGTCGCGCCAGACCTCGGCGAAGTAACCCTCGACCGCCGCGTCGTCGGGCGCGCCCTCCTGCTGGCCGCCAAGCAGGATATAGACCTTGAGCGCGCGGAAGATGCCGGCGGTGTCCTCGTCGGCGATCAGCTGCGGCAGGACGTTCTCCATGTGCAGGATCAGCCGCGGGCGCAGCATCCGTTCCAGAGCGTCCGAGTAGGCCTGGTCCGATGCGGAATGCAGCCGCCCGTACTGGCCGAGGCCCAGCTTCTCCAGCCGGCCGGGCCGCACCGGATCGCCGTAGCCGGTAGTCATGGCGCGGATCCTGTCGAGATGGCCGAGGACCGGCGAGGGATCGGGATCGTCGATGATCTCGCGCCGGATCTCGGCCTGGGCGCCGCCGTAATAGGCGTTCGCATCGGCCTCGGCGGCACGCACCATCGCGGCGTTCTGCCAGAAGCTCCAGCCGAAGGCTGCCATCGCGCCGAGCGAAACGAGCACAATCAGCGAGGTCGCCAGGGTCCGGAAGATCGTCGCCCGCCGCACCGCGCGCGCGTCGTGCGAGACCCAGTCGCTTTCCTCGAAGATCACCTTCTTCAGAAGGTCGTGCAGGAAGAAGCTCTTGCCGCGGCCCGACAGGAACGCCGGCTGGAACGCCGCGCCGTCGCCCTGGCTTTGCGCCATCGCGCCCAGCACCTGGTCGATGGGCGTGCCTTCCTGCGTGCCCGAGGTGAAATAGAAGCCGCGCAGGATCGCGTTCGACTTGTAGCGCGTCGGCTCGAACACCTTGCGCAGGAACTCGGTGAGGTCGGCGCGCAGAAGCGCCATCTGGCTCGGCAGGCCGAAGATCGAGATGCGGCTGATGCTGTCGGGCTCCTCGCTCATCCGGTCGACCACCTCGTCCGAGAGGCGGCTGATGAGACGGTCGAACTCCTCCTCGACCTGGTTGTAGGTCGGCGCCGCGCGGTCGCGGGTCTGGAAGGTGACGCCCCAGACCGCCCGGCGGCGGCTGATGTTGAAGGACGAGAAATACTCGCGGAAGCCCGCGATCAGGTCGGCCTTGGTGAAAAGCACGTAGACCGGAAAGTCGATCTTCAGGACCTCGTGGATTTCCGAAAGCCGCGCCCGCACGGTCTGCGCGTGGCGTTCCAGTGCAGCCGCGTCGTGACCCATCATGTCGTCGACCGGGAAGGACAGGATGACGCCGTTGATCGGCTGGTTCGGCCGGCCGCGCTTGAGGATGTCGAGGAAACTCTTCCACGACGCCTCGTCGGCGGCCTGGTGGCTGTCCTGCGTCGTGTAACGGCCGGCGGTATCGATCAGCACCGCGTCCTCGGCGAACCACCAGTCGCAGTTGCGGGTGCCGCCGAAACCCTCGACCCCGTTCGCCAGCGCCTCCGAGCCCGGGAACTCGATGCCGGAGTTCCTGAGCGCGGTGGTCTTCCCGGCGCCCGGCGGGCCGATGATGATGTACCAGGGCAGGTCGTAAAGGTAGGTCTTGCCGCCCGACTTCTTCAGCTTGGCCAAAGCCTCGTGCATCCGCTCGGCCAGGACCTTGCCGTCACCGACGGGCTCGGGGATCAGCTCAGCCTCGAGCGCTTTCGCCGCCCGGCGGCGGCGCAGCCAGCGTACGAACATCGGGATCAGGATCAGCGCCAGGATGATGCCGATCACCGTGGCGCGGACCCAGACCTTGGCCAGGAACTCGATCCCGGTCATCGGGAAGCCAAGCCAGATCGCCGCGATCAGCCCGCAGAACAGCGCCAGCAGCACCAGCCAGCGGAAGACGCGAAAGCGCCACAGGCGGCGCGGCGAGGGGACGTAGAAGAACCCGAACAGCCTCATTCCCCGCCCTCTCTTGCCAACGGATCGACCGGGCCGAGCGGTTCGACCGGCTCGCCCGGCAGGTTCCCCGAAAGGCCCTCGCGCCGGATCATCACCTCGACCCGCCGGTTGAGCGCCCGTCCCTCCGGCGTCGTGTTGTCGGCGACCGGGTTGAGCGGGCCCAGCCCCTCCGTTGTCAGCCGCGACGGATCGGTCAGGAAGCCGGCGAGGATGCCGGCCACCGTCTCCGCGCGGGCGAGCGACAGGTCCTCGTTCGTCTTGTAGCGCCCGCGCCCGGAAAGCGGGATGCTGTCGGTATAGCCCGCGACCCGCACCGGGCCCGGCTCGGGATCGAGCGCCGTGCCGATGGCCTCGGCCAGCGGCGCGAAGTCATTCGCAAGATCGGCACTGCCCGACCCGAACTGCAGCGCGTCGCCGACGCGGACGAAGATGTATTCGCTGGTCTGGTCGACCACGACATCGCCCGCCGCGATCCGGTCGGTGAGCCGCCCGCGGATCCGTTCGAGCTGGGTGCTCGACGGAGCGACATAGGCCTCGACGACCGGCGCGGTGCGTTCGATGGTGATCGCCGGCAGCCCCTCGTGCAGCGCGAGGATCCGTTCCTGCGCGCGCGCGCCCTGCCGCGCGATCAGCGTCGAGAGCGTCGCGAAGAGCGCCACCACCAGCACCGCCGCGACCGTTGCGACGACCCAGAGCGGCGTCGTCCCGTAACGGCGCTTCTGGCCAAGCGGCATCGGCGTCCAGGCGACCGAGATGTCGTCGTCGGGCCGTGGCCGCACCCGGCGCAGCGTCTCGTAGACGGCGGTGCGGATGCGGGCCAGTTCGACCGGCCCGCTCTGCGCGGTGCGGTACTGGCCCTCGAAGCCGAGCGAGAGGCAGGTCAGCATCAGTTCCAGCAGGTTGAACTTCTGGCCCGGCGCCTGCATCGCCTGGTCCATCTTGCGGAAGAAGCCGACGCCCGACTCGCGCTCGCCGAAGAAGCGGGCGACCATCGAATATTGCAGCCAGGTTCCCCGGTCGGCGCCGGGCAGGTTCTGGACGATGTCGTCGGCGGTCGCGGCGACGGCGTACTTGGCGTCGGCTGCGTCGGCCGGGGTTATACCGGCCTGGAGCAGGTTGCGCTCGTAAAGGTCGATCTCGCGCGTCACATGGTCGATCAGCGGCCCGGCCTGCATCTCGACCAGCCCGGTGCGCAGCCGGCCCAGAAGGATCATCAGGTTCGCCGCCGCCGCGATCAGCGGGTTGGACGAGCCGCCGGCGCCGAGGCCGGTCCCTCTCAGAGCATCCTCGAGCCTGATGCGCGGCGTCACCGGCCGCGACGAGGGCGCCGGATCGCGCGGCACGTCGGGGAACATGTTCCCGCCCTGCGGCACGTTTTGCGGCTGATAGATCGGCTGCTGGCCGTAATAGGGTTGCTGCGGGGGCGGCGCCGGCTGTTGCGGCGGCTGCTGGCCCGGGAACGGGTTCAGCGCGCCGCCCAGCCAGGTGTCCTCGTGATGCGGGTTCGGCTGTTGCGGCCAGGGCTGGCCGGTCGGCGCGGCCCGGCCCGGCTGGGGTTGCTGCACGGGCGGATATTGCGGCGGCTGGGGCTGCTGGGGATAGGGCGGCTGTTGCGGACGGGGCGGCTGTTGCGGCGGCGGCAGAGGCGTGCCGAAGACCGTCTTCTCGCCGTCGCCCGAAGCTCCGCCCGGTTGGCCGCCCGGCGTCGGGCCGGCCGGCTTCTGCCCGCCGCCGGGCTTGCCGTCCGGCGTCGGGAGCTTCTGTCCGAAGACCGTGCGTTCGCCGTCGTCGTCGCCGCTCATCCTACTGCTCCGGTATTGCCCAGAGTTCCAGTTTCAGGTCGGGCCAGTTGCCCGCGAAATGCATCCCGATGGCCGGCGCCACTGAGAATTCGCGCCAGAGCTCGGTCGACTTGTCGAGAAGGAAATAGACGTTGCGCGAGACGACCCGGATCTGGCGCGGCGGGTTCGGCAGATGCACCAGCGGCACGCCCGGCAGGTTGTTGTTGATGATCTCCTTCATCCGGGTCGAGGGCCCGACCTTGCACAGCATCGGGAACTGGCTCTGCACCTGAGTCAGCGGCAGGCCCGACGAGACCTCGACCACGAAGGTCGCCTGGCCGAAGAGGTTCCGGTCATTGACCAGGGCCGCATAGGACCCCGGCCGCACCTCGTTCAGGGGCAGCCGCACCGCACGGCCGACATCGCGGGCCAGAAGCCGCTGGATGTCCTGCACGACCGGGGTGAAGGTCTCGCGCGGATTGTCATGGTCGTAGGGCTTGTAATCCGCCACCTGCCGGTCGCCCTGGTCGAAGGTGGCAAGCTCGCCCGCGAGCCCAATCAGGTGCTCGTAAAGCCGCTCGGGATGGACGCGGCCCGAGGCGTTGAGGTGCCGCAGAACCGGCAGGTTGCGGTTCAGAACCATCAGCATCAGGTAATCCGACGCCTGCATGCCGCCGCCCGAGGTCGGGTCCGAGGCGAAGCGTGCCAGCCCCTCGAGCTTGGCTTCGATCCAGCCGATGACACGGGTCAGGTACCCTTCGTAGGCGGGATGGACGGCCAGGATCAGGCCGGTCGGCGGCACCGTTTCGTCGAAGCTGACGACGCCGTCGCGGACCTCGGCAATGCGGCCGAGCGGCAGGCACTGGTATCCGGC
>JBNLCA010000566.1:0-2864 GCA_050303575.1 Paracoccaceae bacterium | reverse complement strand
CCTTCGTCGGTGACCGTCTTCCTGGTTTCGGCGACGTCCTTCTCGACCGCCTCGTTCGCCTTCTTCTTGCTCTCCTCCAGTTGCCTGCGGCGGGCGGCGACCATCTCGTCAAGCTCGGCGCCGGTGACGCCGGCGGCGTCGGCGATGTCGCGCAGGTCCTTGGTGACCAGTGTTTCGAGACCGCCGAGAAGGTCGCTGCCGATCTCGGGGAACTGCTTTTCGAGCTCGCCGTGCGGGAAAGCGTTCCGGCGCAGACGCTTGAGGATATCTTCGGCGGTGCCGTGCGTGTTCGCCATCAGGCGGGTGACCAGCTCGCCGATCTTGGCGCGCTCCTCCGGCGTCACGCCTTCGGCCTTGAAGGGCCCGATGTCGGGCGAGATCACTTGCGGACCACGGCCCTTGCGGTCGGCGGCATCACCGGTCTGGGTGAGCGTTTCCAGCGCCTTGCGGACGCGGAACTGCTCGGGCGTTTCCTTCTGGTTCTTGATGTCGTCCGCCGAGGCGCCGGCGGGCAGCTGGGCGAGGGTCTTGGCCGAGGGCGTGATGAGCACCTGGAAGAGATCGTCGGCCACGGGCTTGACGCCGAGGGGGGGCTTGGTGCCGCCGATCTTCTGGCCCTCGACGTCGCGCTCCGGCGAGGCTTCGAGCGGGATGGACTGCTGGTCGGGCAGGTGCTTGCCCGAGGCGGCGAGGACCGCCTTGGTATGTTCCGGCACCGGGTTCGGCGGTGGCGGCGCGGGCGGCGTCGTATCGACCTCGGGCGGCTTCGGAACGTTGGCGACGGCGTCCTCGGTCATCCCGTCGCGCGCGGCGGCGTTGCGCTTCTGCGTGCCCGAGCACACCCTGGCGGTGCCGGCGACGGCGGTCGCCGACACCGCAATGTCGGGCTTCTTGATGGCGGCGCCTCCGGCGCGCACCTTGCCCTGCCATTGCCGCACGATCGTGCCCGGCGACGGTCCGTCGACGCCGCCGCCGGATGCAGGCGCGGCGGTTGCGGCGGGGGGTGGCGCGGCGGCCGGCGGAACGGCGGTCGAGCCGGCGGCGGGCAGAGGTGCGCCGCCTTGCGGGAACTCCGGCATCGGCACCGGCCCGGTCTTCGGCTTGTCCTCCTGTCCCTTCAGCAGCGAGACGTCCGAACTTCCCGGAAGCGGCTGCGCCGGGCGCGGGGTTCCAGCGGGATCGGCGGCGGAATCGGCGGGTCCGGTCGCCGGAGCGGGCGGCGCACTTGCCTGCCCGTCGGCCTGCGGCGCACCGGTCTGAGGCATGGAAGCCTGCTGCGGCACATAGCTGCCGCCACCATCCATGACCGGCGCAGCCTCAAGCATGTCGAGAAGGATGACCGCCATCTCGGTCCAGCGATCCTCGGCAAGGGCGGTATCGTCGGTGCTGTCCTGCGCAGGCGCTTTCGGCCGACGCGGCGCGGGGGCGCGCGTGTCTTTCGCGGCCGGGGCGAAGGCGTGGGTCATCCGGCCCAGTCCTCCTCACCCGTGCCGAACGCGATGACGAGCCGCTTGTCGAGCCACGGCAGATGGCCCGGATCGGCATCCAGACCGGCGCGGCGGATGTCGAGATCGATCGCATCGAGCGGCAGACGGACGCGGATCTGGTCCGGCGAGATCTCGACCGTGCCGTCGATGGCGAGAAGCGCGTGAAGCGCCTCGGTGTCGAGCGGACGGTCGAGATGCGCCTCGAGCGTGGCGAGAAGCGCCGCCGCGCCCCACTCGGCGAGGCGCCAGCTGCAGTCTTCGGACAGGGCGGCACGGCGGGTCTCGATGCGGGTGCCAAGGTCGGTGCCGGTGAGGTCGCGCACGGCCTTTGCGACGGCTGTACAGATTTCCGTGCGCGCCCAGTCGGGCGGGGTGGCAAGGGGCGCGGACCGGTCCGGGAACTCGGGCGCGAGCGCGGCAGAGGCGGGGTCATCCGGCGCGCCGGAGATCGCAGCGAGCATGGCGGTAAGCGCCGCACCCTCGGGCACGCCGATGCGCCAGAGCGCTTCGGGAAGATCGAGACGCAGGGCCAGCGTGACGAGATAGACGAGCCCGCCCCAACGGGTCGGAAGGGTCGCCGCGTCAGGCTGGGCGAAGGACGGCGGCTCGGTGGAGGCCGGCGGTTCCGCTACCTCAGGCGCTGCCGCCTGGCGCGGACGCTCGGGCGCCGGCTCGTCGGTCCGGCGGTCCGGCCGGGGCACTGGTACGTCACCGGTGGCGTCCTTGGCGCGGGGCGCAACAACCTCGTCGTGGTCGGGAGACGGATCGAAAGGACGTTCCGGGTGCGCGGCTTCGGGCGGCGACCCTTCCGGCGCGCGGTGCGGGGTGGTGCGTTCGTCAGGCGTTCTGGCCGCTGAGCGCCGATCCTCGGGCGCGGGCGCGGGCTCAGGCGCGGAGGTTTGGGCGCGAGGTTCGACGGCAGCCTCCGGGCCGGAGTCTGACATCTCAGAAGCGGCGTGCCGTGTCGCGAGGGCGGCACGGACGGCACTGCGAATCTCGACCGGCAAGGTGCCGGCGCTGCGGGACAGGATCGCGCGCAGGATCCGCGCCGGAAGGGCGGCGAGGACGGGCTTCAGCGTCTCCGCCTCGGCACAATGGACCAGCGCATTCGCGATGGTCTCTTGCGGCTCGGCGACGAGCTTTTCGGCCACCTCGGGCAGCGTGTCGTGCCGATCCTCGGGGCCGGCCTCGTCGCGCAGCGCGGCGATCAGGGCGGCGGCCTGGAACGCACCGGCAGTGGGCCAGATCCGGACCTCGGCCGCTTCCGGTAGCGGCGCGGCGCGCGGCCAGGCGACGTGGGCGATCTCGCGGACATGCGCCGCGAGATCCTGGCCGACCTGACGCGCGAGATCGGCGGCGTCGCGGACCTCGGGACCG
>JBNLCA010000565.1:0-2315 GCA_050303575.1 Paracoccaceae bacterium | reverse complement strand
CCACGCCATCGCCTTCTCCGACAAGAACGAGCTGACCGGCCGCTTCATCAACACCACGCGCGAGAACTTCAGGAACTCGCTGACCATCTCGTGCTTCTCGTTCATCGACGTCGCCCGCCGGGCGGCGCCCCTGATGCCCGAGGGCGGCACGCTCCTCACCCTCACCTCCCAGGGCTCGAATCGGGTGACGCCCTATTACAACGTGATGGGCGTGGCAAAGGCGGCGCTGGAAAGCACCGTGCGTTACCTCGCAAACGACCTCGGCCCCGACAGGATCCGGGTCAACGCCATCTCGCCCGGCCCGATGAAGACGCTGGCCGGCGCGGCCATCGGCGGCGCGCGCAAGACCTTCCGGCTGACCGAGGCGAACGCCCCTCTGCGTCACAACGCGACGCTCGAGGCGATCGGCGGCACGGCGGTCTACCTCGCCTCGGACTACGGCGCCTGCACGACCGGCGAGATCATCCTGGTCGACGGCGGCTACCACGTCCTCGGCATGCCGCAGCCCGAGAACCTCTGACGCTCGGCCCTGCGGCTTCGCCGCGCACCGGGCCGGGGAGGCCCACCTCCCGCCGCCATAGACGCAAACGCCCTCTGCCGTTATGCTTCCCTCAAACAGAGGCAAGAGCAGGCCCACCGCCATGACGGCGCTCAAGGAATACGCCCGCCTCGAAAGCATGGGGGTCTGGCAGGAAAGCCCGGCCACCCAACGGCGTGACGTTGCCGTCCGCTTCGGCGACAACTCCCTCGTCATCACCGACCGCAACGACAGGGCGCTGACCCACTGGTCGCTCGCCGCCATCGAGCGGATCAATCCCGGCGAGACCCCCGCCATCTTCGCCCCCGGCGCCAACGATCCCGAGACGCTCGAGATCGACGAGGAAACGATGGTCGACGCCATCGAGAAGGTGCGCACGCTGATCGCGCGCCGCCGTCCGCAGCCCGGCCGCCTGCGCCTGTGGCTGATGGCCGGCAGCATCGCCGCGGTCCTGGCGCTTGCCATCTTCTGGATGCCGGGCGCGCTTCGCCGGCACACCGTCTCGGTCCTGCCCGACGCCACCCGCGACGCGGTAGGCACCGACCTTCTGACCGCGATCACCCGCATTTCGGGCCAGCCCTGCTTCACGCCCCGCGGCAGCGCCGCGCTCTCGGCCCTCTCGGCGCGTCTCCTGGGCGAGGACGGCGGCGAGGTGCTCGTCGTACCCGATGGCATCCGCGCCGCAACGCACCTGCCCGGCGGGATCATCCTGGTCAACCGCGGCCTCGTCGAGGATTACGAGACGCCGGACGTCGTCGCCGGCTACATCCTTGCCGAGACGGTCCGGCGCGACGCCGCGGACCCGATGGAGAGCCTCCTCGCCGAGACAGGCCTCTTCTCGACCTTCCGCCTGCTGACCACCGGCGCCGTCCGCGAGGCGGCACTGGACGAGTACGCCGAGACCCTGCTCTCGGCGGACGCCGCCCCGGTCTCCGACCCGGCCCTCCTCGAAAGGTTCGAGGCGCTCAAGGTGCCGAGCGCGCCCTACGCCTACGCCCTTGACCCGACCGGCGAGGGGACCATCGGCCTGATCGAGGCCGATCCGATGCGGTCGGGCGGCGCGGTCCGCGTACTGACCGACGCCGACTGGGTCAGCCTTCAGGCGATCTGCCTGGAATAGGCTTTACCACGTACATACCATTTGGTATGTACGCCCCATGCCCCGCCCCACCAAGCACGATCCCGAACGCGGCGAGGCCCGCACGCGCCTCCTCGAAGCGGCGCGCGACACGATCCGCGCCAGGGGCTTCGGCGCCACGTCGGTCGACGAACTCTGCCGTGTGGCGGGCGTGACCAAGGGGGCCTTCTTCCACCACTTCCCGTCCAAGGGGGCCATCGGCGTCGCCGCCGCCGAGTTCTGGACCGAGACGACGGGGGCATTCTTCGCGGCGGCCCCCTACCACCAGCCCGACGACCCGCTCGACCGGATCTTCGCCTACCTCGATTTCCGCCGCTCCCTGATCGCGGGCGAGACCTGGGAATATACCTGCCTCGTCGGCACCCTAGCGCAGGAGGTGCACGACAGCGCGCCGGACATCCGCGACGCCTGCGCCGCCTCGATCTTCGGCCACGCCGCCACGCTCGAACCCGACTTCGCCGCCGCGATGACGGCGCGCGGCATGACAGGTCCGCCCGATGCGGCCAGCCTCGCGCGCCAGACGCAGGTCGCGCTCCAGGGTGGCTTCATCCTCGCCAAGGCAGCGCAGGACCCGGGCCGGGCGATCGAGGCGCTCGATCACCTCGAAGCCTATTTCCGCCTGCTCTTCGGCGCCCCGAA
>JBNLCA010000564.1:0-3709 GCA_050303575.1 Paracoccaceae bacterium | reverse complement strand
TGCCGCATTCGGCGGGGTGGTCCCCGAACTCGCCGCCCGCGCCCATGCCGAGAAACTGGACCTCTGCGTCGAGGAGGCCCTGGCCACCGCCGGCGTGACGCTCGCGGATCTTGACGCGGTTTCGGTTACGGCCGGCCCGGGGCTGATCGGCGGCGTCCTCTCGGGGGTCATGTGCGCCAAGGGGATTGCGGCCGCCGCCGGGCTTCCGCTTGTCGGGGTCAACCACCTTGCCGGCCACGCGCTGACGCCGCGCCTGACCGACGGGCTCGCCTTTCCATACCTGATGCTTCTGGTCTCGGGGGGCCATTGCCAGTTCCTGATCGTGCGCGGGCCGGACGACTTCAACCGCCTCGGCGGCACCATCGACGACGCGCCGGGCGAGGCCTTCGACAAGACCGCCAAGCTCCTCGGATTGCCGCAACCTGGCGGACCGTCCGTCGAGGCCGAGGCCAAGGCCGGCGACCCGGCGCGCTTCGCGTTCCCGCGTCCGCTGCTGGATCGGCCTGGCTGCGATCTCAGCTTTTCGGGCCTGAAGACTGCACTCCTGCGCGCCCGCGACGCCGCCGTCGCGCGCGAGGGCGGCCTCAGGCGGCAGGATCGGGCGGACCTCTGCGCCGGGTTCCAGGCCGCCGTCACCGAGACGCTGGCCGAGAAATCCCGCCGGGCGCTGACGCTCTATCTGGACGACGGCCCGCCCGAACCGGCCTTCGCCGTCGCCGGAGGGGTTGCCGCAAATCAGGCCGTCCGGGCCGCGTTAGAGACTATTTCCGCCGAGATGGGCGCCCGCTTTCTCGCCCCGCCGCTGCGCCTGTGCACCGATAACGCCGCGATGATCGCCTGGGCCGGGATCGAGGCGTTCCACGCCGGCCGGCGTGACGACCTGACACTTGCCGCACGACCGCGCTGGCCGCTCGACCGCACAGCCCCTTCGATGATTGGCGGCGGCAAGAAGGGGGCCAAGGCATGATCCGCATCGCCGTCCTGGGCGCTGGCGCTTTCGGCACGGCGCTTGCCATCGCGCTGTCGAAAAGCGGCGCCGAGGTCACGCTGATCGCCCGGGACCCGGCGCTGGCCGAGACCCGCCGCGCGCGCCGCCTTCCGGATGTCGAGATCCCGAAAACAGTGTCTATCACGGCGGAAATTTCCGCGATGGAGGGGGCGAGCGCCATCCTTCTCGCCACTCCGATGCAGGCCCTCGCCGCCGCGCTCGAGGGCGCGGGGGCCTATCTCGGCACGGCTCCCCTCGTTGCCTGCTGCAAGGGCATCGACCTGGCCTCGCTTCAGGGCCCCATCGCCCTGATGCAGGCCGCCCGGCCCGAGGGCGCCCATGCCATCCTGACCGGCCCCAGCTTCGCCGTCGACATCGCCCGCGGCCTGCCTACCGCGCTGACGCTCGCCTGTGCCGACGACACACAAGGCGGCATCCTTCAGGCGATGCTCTCGACCCCGACCCTTCGGCTTTACCGCACCACGGACACGACTGGCGCCGAGCTCGGCGGTGCGCTCAAGAACGTGATGGCCATCGCCTGCGGTGCCACGATCGGCCTGGGCCTGGGCGAAAGCGCGCGCGCCGCACTGATGACCCGCGGTTTTGCCGAGATGCAGCGCCTGGCCGCCCGCCTCGGCGCGCGGCCCGAGACGCTGATGGGTCTCTCCGGCCTCGGCGATCTGGTGCTCACCTGCACCTCCGAGCTATCGCGGAATTACAGGTACGGGCTTGCCTTGGGGCGGAATCAGGAGTTTGCTCAAGACGTTACGGTCGAAGGCAAGGCCACGGCGCGCGCCGTCACCCGGCGTGCCGCGCAACTTGGGGTCGAGCTGCCGATCAGCGCCGCCGTCGCGCGGCTCGTAGATGGTGATCACAGCGTGGCCGAGGCCCTTCAAAGCCTGCTCAACCGGCCGCTCAGGGAGGAATGAAATGCCGCTTTTCGCGCTCATCTGCACCGACCGTCCGGATTCCCTCGCCACCCGCGAGGCGAACCGCGATGCCCACCTGACCTACCTCTACGACACCGGCGTGGTCAGCCAGGCCGGACCCTTCCTGAACCACAAGGGCGAGATGAAGGGATCGCTGATCATCCTCGACGTTGCCGACCTGACGGCGGCCGAGATGTGGGCGGCGAACGATCCCTACGCCCGCGCCGGGCTCTTCTCGTCGGTCAAGATCGAGGAATGGAAGAAGGTCATCTGATGCCGGCCTACTGGCTCTTCAAGTCCGAGCCCGACGTCTGGGGCTGGGACCAGCAACTCGCCAAGGGCGAGGCCGGCGAGGAATGGACCGGCGTGCGCAACTACCAGGCGCGCAACAACATGCGGGCGATGACGATCGGCGACATGGGCTTCTTCTACCATTCCAACCAGGGCAAGGAGATCGTCGGCATCGTCGAAGTCTGCAGGCTGGCGCATCCCGATTCCACGACCGATGACGAGCGGTGGGAGTGCGTGGACATCAAGGCGGTGAAGCCGCTGAAGACTCCGGTGACGCTCGAGACCTGCAAGGTCGAGCCCGCGCTCAAGGACATGGTACTGGTCAACAACTCGCGCCTCTCGGTCCAGCCGGTGACCGAGGCCGAGTGGAAGGTCATCTGCAAGCTGGGCGGGGTCTGAAGCCGCCGACCTGGCTGCACTTCACTGCGCCGACGACATTTTCGCCTGGCAGTTCGGGGCGCATGCCCCCTTTGCACAATCACGTCCATCCAGTGGTCAGCCGCGCATGCAACCCATGCGGGAATAATCCGGTGCCCGCGCGCGTATTGCCCGAGCTAACCAAACGGTTTTCCACACAATCGACAGGACGAACTTCCATGAACATCCTTTTCATCATGTATGACCAGTTGCGTTTCGATTACCTCAGCTGCGCCGGTCACCCTCACCTGCACACGCCGAACTTCGACCGCGTCGCCGCCAGGGGCGTGCGCTTCACCAACGCCTACGTGCAGTCGCCGATCTGCGGATCGAGCCGCATGTCCTTCTATACCGGCCGCTATCCGTCGAGCCACGGCGCGCAGTGGAACAACTTTCCGCTCAGGGTGGGCGAGATGACGCTGGGCGATCACCTGCGCAACATCGGCATGCAGTGCTGGCTGATCGGCAAGACCCACATGGAGGCCGACGAAGAGGGACTGGCCCGGCTCGGCATCGACCGCGAATGCACGATCGGCGCGCGGCAGGCCGAATGCGGCTTCGACGTCTGGATCCGCGACGACGGCGTCTGGGCACAGGGTCCGGCGGGCTTCTACGACGAGAAGCGCTCGCCCTATAACGAGTACCTCAAGGCCAAGGGCTATCAGGACGACAATCCCTGGGCCGATTACGCCAATGCCGGCGTGGATGACGAGGGCAACATGGCGTCGGGCTGGATGTACATCAACGCCGACAAGCCGGCCCACATCCACGAGGAGGATTCCGAGACCGCCTGGCTCACTTCGCGCACCATCGAGTTCATCGACCAGAAGGAAGGGCCTTGGTGCGCCCATGTCAGCTATATCAAGCCGCACTGGCCCTATATCGTGCCGGCGCCCTATCACGACATGTATTCGGTCGACCAGGTTCCCGAACCGCGCCGCCACGAGGGCGAACTGGACGATCCGCATCCGGTCTACGCGGCTTACATGCAGACCGAGGTCGGCAGGCAGTTCCAGCGCGACGAGGTCCGCAAGAAGGTGATCCCGGCCTACATGGGCCTCATCAAGCAGTGCGACGATCACCT
>JBNLCA010000563.1:0-1922 GCA_050303575.1 Paracoccaceae bacterium | reverse complement strand
GAGGGCCTGATCGAGGAGGCTGTGGCCGACGATACGGTACCGCCAGACCTGACGCGCGAGCCGCTGGAGCTGCCAGCCGACCGGGCCCTCAGGCTGCAATCACTGACGCGCGGCGATGAAGGCTTCGTCCTGGGCATGGCTTATTCGACCCAGCGCGGCTATGCGCGCAACCACGCCTTCGTGGGCGAACTCAGGATCGGCACCTGCGCGGTCGAGATGGAAATTCCCGAGCTGGGCTTCTCGATCGAGATCGGAGAGGTGGTGCTGACCGAATGCGAGACCGTGAACCAGTTCAAGGGCTCGAAGACCGAGCCGCCGCAATTCACCCGCGGCTACGGTCTCGTCTTCGGCCAGACCGAGCGCAAGGCGATCTCGATGGCGCTGGTCGACCGGGCGCTGCGCTGGAAGGAGGTGGGCGAGGACGATCAGGGTGCGCCGGCGCAGGACGAGGAGTTCGTGCTCTACCATGCCGACAACATCCAGGCGACTGGCTTCCTCGAACATATCAAGCTGCCGCATTACGTCGACTTCCAGTCCGAACTGGAACTCATCCGCAAGCTGCGCCGCGAGGCCGGGGCGGGCGAGATGCGGGAGGCAGCCGAATGAGCGGCTCAGCCTCCCTTGGGATTGTGCGTGCGGCGGCTGAGCCGGGGACGATTGTGCCTGTTCGCCTCGGCCCCCATGACGCGTGGCCCAAGGTTCGGCAGGTCCTTCGCCTTGCCGAAGAACACCGTATAGCCCGCGAGGCCGATAATCGTGGTGACGATCAGGCCGAGGACGCCGAAAAGCCCGTAAAAGATCCACTCCAATGCAGCCGGTCCCTTCGAGGTGCGTTCAATGTCTGACTACAACTTCGCATATCTCGACGAACAGACCAAACGGATGATCCGCCGGGCGATCCTGAAGGGCCTTGCGATTCCCGGCTACCAGGTCCCCTTCGCTTCGCGCGAGATGCCGATGCCCTATGGCTGGGGCACGGGCGGAGTCCAGGTCTCGGCCGCGGTGCTGACGCCGGGCGACCGGATGAAGGTGATCGACCAGGGCGCCGACGACACGACGAATGCCGTCTCGATCCGCAAGTTCTTCGAGAAGACGGCGGGGGTCGAGACGACGACCGAGACGGGGCAGGCGACCGTGATCCAGACGCGGCACCGCATCCCCGAGGAGCCGCTGACCGAGGACCAGGTACTGGTCTACCAGGTGCCGATCCCCGAGCCGCTCAGGTTCCTCGAGCCGCGCGAGACCGAGACGCGGAAGATGCACGCGCTGGAGGATTACGGGCTGATGCATGTGAAGCTCTACGAGGATATCGCGCGGCACGGCCATATCGCCACCTCCTACGCCTATCCAGTCAAGGTGGAGGGGCGCTACGTGATGGACCCCTCGCCGATCCCCAAGTTCGACAATCCGAAGATGGAGATGGCGGCGATCCAGCTGTTCGGCGCCGGCCGCGAGCAGAGGATCTACGCACTACCGCCATACACGAAGGTGGTGAGCCTCGACTTCGAGGACCACCCGTTCGACCCGTCGAAGGCGCCGCATCCCTGCGGACTTTGCGGTGCCGGAGACAGCTATCTCGACGAGGTCATCACCGACGATCAGGGCGGGCGGATGTTCGTCTGTTCGGACACCGACTTCTGCGAGAAGCGGCGGGCCGCAGGCCACGTCGGAACGGAAGGAGTGGCCGCATGACACCGCTTCTGTCCGTTCAGGGCGTGACCAAGTTCTACGGACGCAACATCGGCTGCAAGGACGTCAGTTTCGACCTCTATCCCGGCGAGGTGATGGGGATCGTCGGCGAATCCGGGTCGGGGAAATCGACCCTGCTTTCCTGCATGGCGGGCCATGTCGCGCCGGACCGGGGCAGGGTGATCTTCGACACCCGCGCCGAGGGGCAGAAGGATACCGTGACGATGAGCGAG
>JBNLCA010000562.1:0-2886 GCA_050303575.1 Paracoccaceae bacterium | reverse complement strand
AGGTGCGGCCGGCAAGCCGCGAGTCGGCCGGGATGACGACCTCGGTGATGGCAAGGCCCTCGTCCTCGATCAGGTCGCGGTGGCGCTCGTCGGAGAGGTCGAGACCGAGCCCGGCGCGGAACTCGTCAAGCGCGTCGGGCGTGGCTTCCACAACCAGCGTGTCCTTGGCCTCGATCTTGTGCGCCCGTCCGGCGAGGCGCTTGCCGCCGCGCATGTGGCTGAGGAGAAGGACGCCGGCCTTGTCTGCCTCGTCGCCCAGCGAACCCAGCGTCCGGCCGACCAGCTTGGCCCCCTCGGGCACGGTCAGCTCGGCTATGTATTCGGCGGTCTCGCGACCGGTCTGTCCGGCCTGCGCGTCGTCCTGCACCGGGATCAGGCGCCAGCCGATCAGCGCCACGAAGATCAGACCGACCAGCGCGGTGACCGCTCCGACGGGTGCGAAGTCGAACATCGCGAACGGTTCGCCCAGCGCGTCGGCGCGGATCTGCGCGACAATGATGTTGGGCGGCGTGCCGATCAGCGTGACCATGCCGCCGAGGATGGTGGCGAAGGAGAGCGGCATCAGGCTGAGGCCCGGCAGCCGTCCCGCCTTGCGCGCGGTCTGCACGTCGACCGGCATCAGCAGCGCCAGCGCCGCGACGTTGTTCATGAAGGCCGAAAGCGCGCCGCCGACCACGCCCATGATGGCGATATGGGCACCCACCGGGCGGGCGCTGTCGATCAGCGTGCGGGTGATCAGCTGCACCGCGCCCGATCTCACAAGCCCGGCCGAGACCACCAGAACCAGCGCCACGATCAGCGTGGCGGGATGGCCGAACCCGGAAAAAGCGTCCTCGGTCGGAACCACGCCCAGCACCACGCCCGCCAGGAGCGCCGAGAAGGCCACGAGGTCATAGCGCCAACGCCCCCAAAGAAGCGCCGCGAAGACACCGGCAAAAAGGGTGAAGAGAATGATCTGATCCGTCGTCATGTCTGCCCACCCAAGACGCTTCCGCCGGGAAATGCAACGCGCGGCCGGGCTTGCCGGGTCCGGCCCGCCCCGGTAATAGGTGCGCTCGTTCGAAGATCGGAAGCGGAGACAGACATGGCGGGCCATTCCAAGTGGGCAAACATCCAGCACCGCAAGGGCAAGCAGGATGCCGTGCGGGCAAAGCTCTTCTCCAAGCTCTCGAAGGAGATCACCGTCGCCGCCAAGATGGGCGACCCTGACCCGGACAAGAATCCGCGCCTGCGTCTTGCCGTCAAGGAGGCCCGCGCGAATTCGATGCCCAAGGACGTGATCGACCGCGCCATCAAGAAATCGCAGGCCGGCGAGGGCGACGGCTACGAGGAGATCCGCTACGAGGGCTACGGGCCTGGCGGCATCGCGGTGATCGTCGAGGCGATGACCGACAACCGCAACCGCACCGCCTCGAACGTGCGCTCGTTCTTTACCAAGGCGGGCGGGAACCTGGGCGAGACCGGTTCGGTAAGTTTCATGTTCGACCGCAAGGGCGAGGTCTTCTACCCCGCCTCGGTCGGCGATGCCGACACGGTGATGATGGCCGCCATCGAGGCCGGCGCCGAGGACGTCGAGAGCGACGAGGACGGTCATTGGATCTATTGCGCGGACACCGATCTGAATGATGTCTCGACCGCGTTGGAAGCGGCGCTGGGCGAGAGCGAGACGACCAAGCTGGTCTGGAAGCCGCAGAACCTGACGATGCTCGATCTCGACGGCGCGCAGAAGATCACCAAGCTGATCGAGACGCTGGAAGACGACGACGACGTCCAGACCGTCACGGCGAATTTCGACATCCCCGAGGACGTCGCGGCGCAGCTTTGACGCGGCGCCTTGGGTCAGCGCCGCTCGCTGGTCTCCACGGGCACGAATGCCTGCGCCAGTGAAATGAAGGCGTGGAGCCGGAACTCATGATCGGCAAGATCCGACGCAATCGCAAAGCCTGACGCCAGGGTCGCTTGGGCATCGGCATCGAACCCGAGCGACCGTTGAACATCGGCGAGCCCCGAAAGCCGCATCACTTCGGCAAGCTCCCTCGATCCTGGGAAGTTCGGGTCGGTACGGACTTCGGTCCGAGCGCCGAGGTCGGCCAGGAATCTTCGAGCCTCTTCCGTCCGGTCGGCCTCGTGAAGGGCGATGGCGAGTCGCTCCGCCAAGGCGCTGCTCCATGATAGCGCGTCGTTCTGACGCGAGATGGACAGCGCCATGTCGATCTCGCCGACATCGAGATAGCGGTCGACCACGGTTGACAGGATCTGTACCGACCATTCGCGATCGCGCGTGTCCAGCAGGGCGACGACGTCGAGCGCTTCTTCGTAAAAGCCAAAGCCGGTCATCGCGCTCGCTGCGATGGCGAGGGTTTCCCCCCTGCGATAGTCATCGTCGTCCGCAGCCTTTGCTCGCAGGCGTGCGAACACATCCGTCAGGCAGGACCGGTTTCCAGCCAACGCATGGTAGAGGCACAAGCTCACATAATTCCGCGCGCCGGAACCTTCCCAATATCTGTCGGGTACTGCGGTGACGATCGCGTTTGCGGTGTCGAAGGCACGTTCGGCGGCCTCCGTGTCGCCTGTCAGGAACAGCAGATAGCCGATACGTCCGTCAGCTGCCAGCGCGGGGCTGTTCCGAAACTCGCCAGCCAAGGGACTTGCCGGAAAGAACTTCGGCCGGGCGATTTCGGCGGCGGTCCGGGCAATGTCGCGCGTGTCGTCGACGAAGTCGGCAGCAAGAAGCGCCTCGGCGACTGACAGGAGGGACGGCACTCGCCTGAGACCTGGGGCTCGCAAGGCCTCGTCTCGCGCGTCGAGAAAGGTCCGGCGCGCGGCGGCAAGGTCGCCTGCTTCCGCCTCGCTTTGACCGATCAGGACCATCAGATCGGCGCGATG
>JBNLCA010000561.1:0-3208 GCA_050303575.1 Paracoccaceae bacterium | reverse complement strand
TCAGGTCGCGGACGATTTCCTTCGTCACCAGCGGCAGCTCGCCGCCCAGAGGCGCCGCGGTGAGTTCGGCCAGCGGCACGCGGGTGATCGCCTTCAGCGCGGCCGCCTCGCCGACAAGGTTGTCGCGCTCGATCAGGTACGCGTAGTCAACGTGGACGGTGATCTCGCTGAGGCCGACCCAGCCGGTGGTGGGCGCTTCGAGCGGATAGCGCACCGCACCCCATTCCCCGGTGCCTGTGTCGAAGGCGACGAGCTTGACCTCGCCCGCAGGGTCGTCCGCCCATTCGCGCTGGACCGCCATCCAGAGCGTGTCGCCGACCATTGCGATCCCCTCGAAGCCGAAGCGCTTTTCGCTCGCCAGGAGTTCCGGCGGCAGGGCGACCTGGTCGATGATCTCGCCCGCCTCGTCCACGTGATAGATCGCGTGCGGGATCAGCCTGTCGGTACGGCCTTCCGATGCCAGCCAGAAGCCGCCCTCGCCGTCGAGCGTGACGCCTTCGATATCCAGCATCTGCGCCGGGTAGCCACCGCGGGTGATGGCAATCGCCCGGGTGATCCGCGCCGGCTCCTGCGTCGCGTCGATGCGGAAGAGGCGCGGAGCGAGGCTGTAGAAGCTGTCGGACGCTGACCAGAGGATGGCAGGTTCATCCGTCGCGGCGAGCGCCGAGAGAGCGCCCCAGCCGACAAGGCCGTCTGTACCGGCCGAGGTGAGGGTCGGATACTGCGCCGGTCCGTCGCCCAGCGCGTAGATCATCACATGGCTGCGGGCGCCGCCCTCTTCGCCGAGGTCGGTTTCGTTCGCCGAGACAAAGAGCCCGCGCCCGGTCAGCGTGGCGAAGCCTTCCGGCCCGATGCCCGAGGGGAGGAGTTGGGTCAGGACCGGGTTCGCCAGGTCCGTCACGTCGTAGACCCCGACGACCGACCCGCGCTCGGACCCGACGAAAAGGTAGGGTGTGCCGCCATAGACGCCGAAGTCGATGGACTCCGGCTCGACGCCTTTCGAGCCGGAACGCTTCTCCGGATAGTGCCCGATCTCGACAATGGCGTGCTCGAACGTGTTGCCGGACTCCCAAACCACCGAGCCATCGCGGTTCCAGATGGTGAAGCCGCGCGAGCCGCCCTTCCAGTCGCCTTCATTCGCGGTGGCAAAGTGGTCGCCGTCGATCCAGGTCACGGCGTCGGGCTCGCGCGGGATGCCGGCCTTCGTCTCGTCGAAGACGAGCTGGCCGTCGCGGGTGCGGTCGACGCCATCGAGGCTGACCGAGCCTGCCGAGAAGTGCGCGGTAACGGTGCCGTCCCGGGCGACGATGACGAGGTGGTTGTTCTCCTGAAGCGTCAGGATCGTCTCGCCCGCCCCGTTGATGTCGACAAACTCCGGCTCCGGGTCGTCGCCGCCGACCTCGGCGAGGCCCGCGAGGTCGACCTTGCGCATCGCGCCGCAGTCGACTTCGCCGTCCGTAACGTCGAATTGGACGAGGTAGCCCGCCGGCATCTGCGGCAGGCCGCCGTCGCCCAGATCCTCGTCGCGCTCGTTCTCGATGGCGACTGAGATCAGGCTGCCGTCGGGCGCATGGGCAAGGCTGTCGGGCTGGCCACCAAGGTCGCAGCTGGCGACTTCCTGGCGGCTGGCGAGGTCGATCACCGCCATGCGGCCGGAGGGATTGGTGTAGCTTTCCGAGGTGTTCACGCCAACGAAAGCCATGCCGCCGATCACCGTGACCGAGGTCGGCTCGCCGCCGATGTCGATATTGCCCAGCGGCTTCGGCGCGGCCGGGTCGGTGATGTCGATCATGCCGACGACACCGAGCGGGCTGTCGGTGTAGATCAGGGTCATGCCGTCTTCCGATGCGGCGATGATTTCCGACGAGGTCTCGCGCGCGGTGTCCTCGCCCTCGGCCATGTTGTGCCAGGTGGCGAAGGAGGAAATGCGGTTGAAGCTGGTCTCGGCCGCCGCCACGCCGGCACTCAGCGCCAGCACGGAAGTCAGGCAGGCTTTGCGGATCATTGTTGTTCACTCCCCGGATGGTTTGCCCAAGGGGAGTGACGGGGAGCGGTTACGTGCGCGTGACAGGAGCGTAACGGCTTTGCGACAAGTTCCCGACGCCGTGATCGGCAGGATTGCCGGCCTTCAGATCACCCGCGTGCGGCGGAAGCGGAAGTCTTCGGCCAAACCGGCGGCGCGGAGTGCATCGACCAGACGCCCCGAGAAGAAGCAGGTGCGGCGATAGGTGGGATCGACCCACACCTCGGGCCCTTCCAGCGCGGCGGCCGAGACGGCGACATCGTCTTCGGCGAGGTCCGCCTTCGCTTGCGGTGCGCGCGTCAGTGCCGGGATGCCCTGGAGCCTTGCCATGACCTTCGGCGATGCCTCGTGCAGGAAGGCAGTCTTCGGGTTGCAGGGCATCAGAACCTCAACCGGCTCCTCGACTTCGTCCACCATTCCCTTCCCGAAGAACCGCACCGGCGCCATCTGCGCCGCGCCGAGGTCGGCGTCGCGCAGCACCGTGATTGCCTCGTTGGACACGCAGAAGAGGTCGTGGAAGAAGAAATGCGGCAGCCGCCTGCCCGGCACCCAGTTCTGCTTGGTGCGCGCGATCCTGGTCTGGTTCTCGATGACCTTCGGGAACAAGTCGTCCGGGATCAACTCTCCCCTCTCGATGGGTTTGCAGATCCGGGCGACCATGTCTTCCAGCGAAAGTGCCGGTTCGACGAGACGAAAGGCGACCCGGGGATCGGGCGCGCCTGTCGCCGCGGACCAGTAGACCTCGCCAGCGGCCATCAGACCGACAGGCAGATGTACTTCATCTCGAGATAATCCTCGATCCCGTGCTTGGACCCTTCGCGGCCGAGGCCGGACTGCTTGACCCCGCCGAAGGGCGCGACCTCGGTCGAGATGATGCCGGTATTCACGCCGACGATCCCGTATTCCAGCGCCTCGGCCACCTTGTAAACGCGGGAAAGGTCCTTGGCGTAGAAATACGAGGCCAGCCCGAAGATCGTGTCGTTGGCCAGCTCGATCACCTCGTCCACCGTCTCGAACCTGAAGAGGGGCGCGAGCGGGCCGAAGGTTTCCTCGGTCGAGAACTTCATGTCGCGGGTGGCGCCGGTGACGATGGTCGGCTGGAAGAAGCAGCCCTCCATCCGCTTGCCGCCGAGGATCACCTGCGCCCCTTTTGAGGTCGCATCGGCGATGTGCTCTTCGACCTTG
>JBNLCA010000560.1:0-2986 GCA_050303575.1 Paracoccaceae bacterium | reverse complement strand
ACCCGCCCCGCGCGGCTGCCTCCAGCTCGGCCAGGAACGCCGCCTGCATCGGCGTCGGCATCCAGTTCCGCCTCAGCGTCACGCCGAACGGGCGGCCCGGGTCGGGCACCTCGGCGTCGATCACCTCAAGGTAGCCCGCCTCGATCTCGTAGCGCACCTGTTCCTCGGAGAGCAGCGTCAGGCAGTCCGTCCTGAGCATCAGCCCGCGCGCCACGACCAACGATCCGGTCTCGACCATCTCACGCATTGGCCGGTCCTTGGGGAAGCGCGCGGCCAATGTCGCCAACACCTCGCGCGAGGGCGTGCCGACCCGCGCCGCGATCCAGGCAAAGCGCGCGAGGTCCCCGGGACCCGCGCGGCGCCCGGACAAGGGGTGGCCGCGCCGGGCGACGACTGCCAAGCGGTAGCGCGTGAGCTCTCGCTGCTCGAGCCGCCGCGACGTTCCCCCGGAACGGAGCGCCCCGACCAGGAGGTCGATCCGCCCCATCTCGAGGTCCGAGACCAGCCCCTCGTACGCGCCTTCGCTGATTGTCAGCCGCGCGTCGGGGAACCGAGCCACTAGGCGCGCCACCGCGTCCGGCACCAGCGAGGCGCGCGCCAGGGGCAGCGTCCCGATCCTCAGTTTCGCGGAAAATTCGCCGGCGCGCTCGCGCAGGTCGGCCGCCGCGCTTTCGATCTCGTTGAGCGCCAGCCGCATCCACCGCGCGACCCGCCGGCCATCGGGCGAGAGGCGCACCGAGGCACCGCGCCCGTCGAAGAGCGCTTGGCCCAGCACCGCCTCGGCCTCGCGCGCGCTTCGGTGAACCGACGGTTCGGCCTGGCCAAGAAGCCGTGCGGCGGCCGAGAAGCCGCCGCCCTCCGCGACCGCCGCCACCGCCTTCAGATGCGCCACCGTCAACTGTGCCGCCGTGCCCGGCGTCCGTCCGGTCCCGCCCCGGATCAGTTCGTCCAGACGTGCGACCCGCGCCAGCACCGCCCGGCCCGCCTCGGTCGCCCGGGCCGGGACCACCTGACGGTCGAGAAGGTTCTGGCCGTAGAACGTATCGAGCCGCGCCAGGGCCTGCGAGGCGGCAGGCTGCGTCACGCCCAGCGCCGCGGCCGCACGCGTGACTGATCCCAGCCGGGCGCAGGCCTGCAGGAGGAAGAGGTGCCGCAGGTTCGGTGCCGCGCCGGCAAGCGCGTCAGTCGGCGGCCGGGGCGTCTCCGCCGTTCTCCTGGATCCAGTCGGCATTCGCCCTTATCCCGCCAAGCGGGAAGAAATGCACCTGCTCAATCGGCCCGTCCGGATGGTCTGCCCGGTAGGCGGCGAAGTCTGCCAGAACCTCGGTGGGCTCGTAGGGCAGGACCAGCTTGGTCACGTCCATCGCCCGTTTCTGCAGGACCTTGAGCGATGGCCCGACGCCGCAGGCGATGGCGAACTTGATCAGCGTCTGGAGCTTCGCCGGTCCCGCGATGCCGACATGGATCGGCAGCGTCACCCCGGCCTTGCGGATCCCCTCCGCCCAGTCGATCACCGGTTGCGCGGCAAAGGCGAACTGGGTGGCGATGGCCATCTCGGCGTCGGTGCGCTCGCTGAAGGCCTGCTTCCAGGCCAGCGCCTGCGAGACGTTCTTGTAGCTGCCGTCCGGGTCGATGTCCTTGTTGCCCTCGGGGTGACCCGCGACGTGGAGCCGGGTGAAGCCGTCAAACAGGCCCGTCTCCAGAAGCTGCATCGAGTTGTCATAGTCGCCGTGCGGCGTGGCCACTCCGCCGCCAAGGAGGAGCGCCTGGTCGACCCCTGCCTCGTCCCTGTAGCGCGTGATCCAATCGGCGAGCGTGGCCCGGTCCTTGATGATGCGCGCAGGGAAATGCGGCATGACCGGAAAGCCCTCACCGGCAATTCGGGCGGCTGTCCCGACCATCTCGTCGATGGGCGTGCCCTCGATGTGCGCAATGTAGACGCGGGTGCCGGGGGCGAGGATGTCCTTGAAGCTTTCGACCTTGGCGGCGGTGCGCGGCATGACCTCGATGGAGTGGCCGGCCAGGATGCCCGTCAGGGAGACGGGCGCGGCCTCGGGTTCGCGCCGGAAGCGGAGTATCTTGCCAAGTCCCATGGGCTCCTCCCTTGGACCGTCACGCCATGTATACATGAAAGACGTGATTCCACCAAGGAGCTTCCTAGGACTCCCGATTTCGTGAAGTCAGTGCATACAAGGATGCCTAGCCGAGAAGGCGGCCCGATCCTGACGCACTTAGGGAGGGATCGGCGGCTGGCCCAACATATAGCGACAGGCGGGTCAGGCGGCGGAAGATGTGGCTGATCCGGAACTCCTCGGTCACGCCAACCCCGCCGTGAAGCTGGACAGCCTCTTGCGCGATCTTCCGGCCGTTGCGGGCGGCCTTGCGGTGGGCGGCGGCGAGCGAGACCTCAATGCCCGGAGCGCCCGCCTCGATTGAGAGGGCGGCGTGGAGGGCGAGCGCCTCGATCTCCTGCGCCGCGATCATCATGTCGACGAGCCGGTGACGGAGCACTTGGAAATCGGCAAGCCTTTGACCGAACTGCTTTCTTTCCTTCAGATAGCCTGCCGTGAGGGCCACCGCCGCCTCGGCTGCGCCGGCCGTTTCGGACAGGTGCGCGAGCCCTTCCAAAGCCGTCGCGCGGGCGATGTTCTCGGCCGCCGCGTTGCCGCCAAGGACGACTTCGGGCTCGGCGTCGGCCCAGCCGTAATCTGTCCGTTCGGTGCCGTCGAAGAGGGTCTGCGTCTCTCCCGTGGCGGGCAGGAAGACCACCTCACCCGCCACCGCGGCGACGACGCGATCGGCCGGAATCGAGGGTGCACAACCCGTACACCGCGCGTGCACCGAACGTACACCGTCGGTGACACCGGCGAGGCGAAGGGATCCGTCCGCCAGCCCCTCGGGCGCCGCCGATCCGAGGAGGGCTCCGGGGATCAGGGCGCCGGCGACGAGCGGCACGCGCGAGGCGGCAGCCCCGAGCGCGCGGGCG
>JBNLCA010000559.1:0-5255 GCA_050303575.1 Paracoccaceae bacterium | reverse complement strand
GTCGCCGAGGATCACGCCGGGGAAGTTCATCATCTCGCCTAGGCCGATGATGCCGGGCCAGGACATCGCTTCGGCCACATCCTCGGCGCTGATCTCGAAGCCGGTGGTTTCCAGCCCCGGTGCGGACGGCGCGCAGGAGGGCATCTGGGTGAAGATGTTGACCGGCTGCATCAGCGCCTCGTCGTGCATCATTCGGACACCCTGGAGGCCGAGAACATTGGCGATCTCGTGCGGGTCGGTGAACATCGTCGTGGTGCCGTGCGGGATGACGGCGGCGGCGAATTCGGCCGGGGTGAGCATGCCCGACTCGATGTGCATGTGCCCGTCGCAGAGGCCGGGGATCATGTACTGGCCGTTCGCCTCGATCACCTCGGTCTGAGGCCCGATCATCGGTCCGGCATCCTTGCCGACGAAGGCGATCCGCCCCTCGGCGATGGCGATGTCGTGATTGTCGAGCGCCTCGCGGGTGTGGACGTTGACCCAGATGCCCTTGCGGATCACGAGGTCGGCCGGTTCGCGTCCGGCGGCGACGGCAACGAGGCGGGGGGCGGCTTCGGCCCAGCTTTTCAGGGGAGTGACGGTTTCCATGCCGAAATCTGCCACCGCCAGCGGGCCGCTTCAAGAGGCGGAAATTTCCACTTCGCTCAGAATTTCTGTTGGACCGGGCGACCAGCCCGGGCCGCGCCCGACCCTTGGGACGGGAGGGCGCGTGTCATCGCTGCGCGGAGATCATTCGACGGAGGTAGTTTCGCCATAAAGCGCCCGGCTTTCGCTGTCGCGTCCGCCCTCCCAGGGTCGGGCGCAGCCCTTCGCGCTCAGCGCCTGACGCTCGCGGTCACGTAGTTCACCGAAAGATCCCGGTCCGAGACCCGCCATTGCCAGCTCAGCGGGTTGAAGACGAACCCTTTCCGGTCGACCGGGTCGAGCCCGGCACCCCGGGTCAGCTCGTAAAGCTCGTCCGGGGTGATGAACTTCTGCCAGTCATGCGTGCCGCGCGGTAGCCAGCGCATCACCACCTCGGCCCCGACAATGGCCATCATGTAGCTTTTCGGGTTGCGGTTGATGGTCGAGCAGATCATCAGCCCGCCGGGCTTCAGGAGGTCATGGCAGGCGGAAAGGTACGCCCCAGGGTCGGCGACATGCTCGACCACCTCCATGTTCAGGACCACGTCGAATGTCTCGCCCGCCTCGGCCAGAGCCTCGGCGGTCGTGTGCCGGTAGTCGATCGTCAGCCCCATCTGCTCGGCATGGACCTGCGCGACAGGGATGTTCCGCTCGGCGGCATCAGCCCCGACCACCTCGGCACCGAGCCGCGCCATCGGCTCGGACAGCAGCCCGCCGCCACAGCCGATGTCCAGAATCCTGAGGCCCGCGAAGGGCTTCGGCGCTTTCAGGTCACGCCCGAACTCGGCCGCCACCTGCGAGGTGATGTAACCCAGCCGGACCGGGTTCATCATGTGAAGCGGCTTGAACTTGCCCTCTGCGTCCCACCATTCGGCGGCCATCGCCTCGAATTTCGCGATTTCCGCGGCGTCGACTGTGGCATTCGCGGCGACCATGCTGCATTCTCCCCCCTCGTGGCGGATGTTCTCACCGCGCTATATAGAACGCCCATGGACAAGACCGCAGGTCAAAAGCGCGCAACCCAGTACCTTTTTCCGCCGGTCGATCCCTACGACCAGCGGATGCTGGACGTGGGCGAAGGGCACCGGATCTATGTCGAACAGTGCGGCAATCCGCTGGGCCTGCCGGTCATCGTGCTGCACGGCGGACCCGGGGGCGGCTGTTCGCCGGCGATGCGGCGTTATTTCGACCCCGCGCAGTACCGGATCGTCCTCTTCGACCAGCGCGGCTGCGGACGGTCGCGGCCCCATGCGGCGGTCGATGCCAACACAACCTGGCATCTCGTCGCGGATATCGAGCGGATCCGAACCGCGCTCGGCATCGACCGCTGGATGGTCTTCGGCGGAAGCTGGGGCGCGACGTTGGCGCTGCTTTATGCGCAGAAGCACCCCGACCAGGCGACCTACCTCGTCCTGCGCGGCATCTTCCTGATGACGAAGGCCGAGCTTGACTGGTTCTACGGTGGCGGCGCCGGGGTGTTCTTTCCCGACCAGTGGGACCGGTTCATGTTGCCGATCCCGGCCGAGGAGCGGGGCGATCTGATCACCGCCTACAACAAGCGCCTCTTCTCGGGCGATACGCCGCTCGAGATGCGTTGCGCCCGCGCCTGGGCCGGTTGGGAGAATGCGCTCGCGTCGATCGAGCATGACGGCCCGCCCGGCGAGAGCCCGGCCGACTATGCACGTGCCTTCGCGCGGCTGGAGAACCACTATTTCATCAACGACGGCTTCCTGCCAAACGATGGCCATATCCTCGAGAACGTGCCTCTTGTCGCGGACATCCCGGCCACCATCGTGCAGGGGCGTTACGACATGATCTGCCCGCCGGTCTCGGCCTGGAAGCTGGCCGAGCGCTGGCGTCGGGCCGAGCTGAGGCTGATCCCGCAGGCCGGCCACGCGCTGTCCGAGCCGGGAATCTCGGCCGAGCTCATCCGCACGACGAACGCCGTGGCGCGGCGGGCCGAGGCGCTGGGGTTCTAGCAGCGCATCGACTGTAGGTTCCGCCCGGTGGTTCCATGCGACCGCCCAGGAATGCAAACCCCTTGCAGACTCGCAGGCCCGGGCGTATATGCGCCTTCAACAGCGGCGTTTCGGCCTCCACCCCCGAAACTCCACCGGCAGACATGTGCGGGCCGCTCTGGCCCGCTTTTTCGTTTCTGGAGACCCCTTGACCGACCTCATCGCGAAGACCGCCATCGACCGGCGCCTGGCCGACATCGTGGAACCCACGATCTCGGGCATGGGCTTCGAGCTGGTGCGCATCCGGCTGATGGGCGGGCAGAAGAAGACGTTGCAGATCATGGCCGACCGGCCCGAAGGCGGGATCGAGGTCGACGATTGCGCGAAGATCTCCACCGCCGTCAGCGCCGTCCTCGACGTCGAGGACCCGCTGGAGGACGCCTATACGCTGGAAGTTTCGTCGCCCGGCATCGACCGGCCGCTGACCCGGCTCAAGGATTTCGACGCCTGGAACGGGTTCGAGGCGCGGCTGGAAACGACCGAGCTGATCGACGGCCGCAAGCGTTTCAAGGGACCCATCCGCGGCACCGAGGCAGACGAGGTGCTGATCGAGATCGAGGCCGAGGGCACCCCGGTTACCATCGGGCTGAAATTCGACTGGCTGAGCGACGCCAAGCTTGTCCTGACCGACGAGCTGGTCCGCGAGGCGCTGAAGAAGAAGGACCTCGACGAAAGCCAGTTCGACGAGATCGAGGAAGATACCCCCGCCGACGAGGCGGAATAGGAGGACAGTACGATGGCGATTACCTCTGCCAACCAGCTCGAGCTTCTGCAGACCGCCGAGGCGGTCGCGCGCGAGAAGATGATCGAGCCGTCCCTGGTGCTCGACGCCATGGAAGACAGCCTCGCGCGGGCGGCCAAGAGCCGCTACGGCGCCGAGATGGACATCCGCGTCAAGATCGACCGCAAGACCGGCAAGGCGACCTTCACCCGCGTCCGTACCGTGATCGGGCCGGAGGACGAGCTCGAGAACTACCAGGCGCAGCTGACCGTCGAGCAGGCGAAGCAGTTTCTGGAAGACCCCAAGCCCGGCGACGAGATCATTGACGAGGTGCCGCCGGTCGACATGAACCGTATCGCGGCGCAGTCGGCTAAGCAGGTGATCCTGCAGAAGGTCCGCGAGGCCGAACGCGAGCGCCAGTACGAAGAGTTCAAGGACCGCGCCGGCACGATCATCAACGGCACCGTCAAGCGCGAGGAATACGGCAACATCGTCGTCGATATCGGCCGCGGTGAGGGCATCCTCAAGCGCAACGACAAGATCGGCCGCGAGGCCTACCGCAACGGCGACCGCATCCGCTGCTACATCAAGGACGTGCGCCACGAGGTCCGTGGCCCGCAGATCTTCCTGTCGCGCACCGCGCCCGAGTTCATGGCCGAGCTGTTCAAGATGGAGGTGCCGGAAATCTACGACGGCATCATCGAGATCAAGGCCGTGGCCCGCGATCCGGGCAGCCGCGCGAAGATCGCCGTCATCAGCTATGACAACTCGATCGACCCGGTCGGCGCCTGCGTCGGCATGCGCGGCAGCCGCGTGCAGGCCGTTGTGAACGAGCTTCAGGGCGAGAAGATCGACATCATCCCGTGGAACGAGGACCAGGCGACGTTCCTGGTGAACGCGCTCCAGCCGGCCGAGGTGTCGAAGGTCGTCATCGACGAGGAGGCCGGCAAGATCGACGTCGTCGTCCCCGACGAGCAGCTTTCGCTGGCCATCGGCCGGCGGGGCCAGAACGTGCGTCTGGCATCGCAGCTGACCGGGCTCGACATCGACATCATGACGGAGTCCGAGGAATCCGAACGCCGCCAGGCCGAGTTCGCCGAGCGTACCAAGCTCTTCATGGACACGCTGGACCTCGACGAGTTCTTCGCCCAGCTCCTCGTCTCGGAAGGCTTCACCACGCTGGAAGAGGTCGCCTATGTGGACCAGGACGAGCTTCTGGTGATCGAGGGCGTGGACGAGGCGACCGCCGAGGAGCTTCAGGCCCGTGCCCGCGACCATATCGAGGCCGAGAACAAGAAGGCACTTGAAGCGGCCCGCGCGATGGGTGTCGAGGAGGCGCTGATCGAGTTCGAGGGGCTGACCCCGCAGATGATCGAGGCGCTGGCCAACGACGGCGTCAAGACGCTCGAGGACTTCGCCACACTTGCCGACTGGGAGATCGCCGGTGGCTGGACCACGGTCGATGGCGAGCGGGTCAAAGACGAGGGCGTGCTCGAGAAGTTCGATGTCTCGCTGGAAGAGGCGCAGAACATGGTGATGACCGCGCGGGTGATGCTGGGTTGGGTCGATCCGACCGAGCTTGAGGCCGAGGCGGCCGAAGCCGAAGAAGGTGAAGGCGAGCAACAGGGGGCCGGGGCCTGAGGGGCCTCGGGTAAGGGAGCGCATGACGCGCGGCGGACTGGCCAAGAAGACTGACGAGCCCGAACGGCGCTGCATCGCGACGGGCGAGAGCCAGCCCAAGGGCGGGCTGATCCGCTTCGTCACCGGTCCCGAGGGGCAGGTCATTCCCGACATCCTGGGCAAGCTGCCCGGTCGCGGCATTTATGTCGCGGCCGACCGTGCCGCGCTCGAGACCGCAGTGGCGAAGAAGCTTTTCGCCCGCGCCGCCAAGC